>CAMCUE010000011.1 GCA_945878705.1 Ferrithrix thermotolerans DSM 19514
CGTATTCAGCTTGGGAAGCTGATGTTCTACCACTGAACTACACCCGCACTTAGGTAATTGAGCGTAGCAAGCCTTGTTTCTTGGCAAAATTTCAGATCAGCCTCAGATTTACTAAGGTTTTCTAGTTGTGATTCTGTCTGACCGAACAATTCGAGAGGCTCTAGCCAATAAGCGGATCGTGATCGACCCGCTAGATGATTCGTGTATTCAGCCATCATCTATTGATGTCAAGGTTTCAAATCTGTTTCGGGTGTTTCGCAATCACACGGCCAGCACAATCGATGTTAAACGCGATTTGTCTGAACTGACCGAGTTAGTTGAGATTCCACTTGATGGTGTATTTATGTTGCACCCGGGTGAATTTGTTCTCGGTTCAACTCTTGAAAGAATCGGGCTTGCCAATGATTTAGTTGGCCGTGTTGAAGGTAAAAGTTCGCTTGGCCGTCTCGGACTTTTAATTCATTCAACTGCAGGTTTTATTGACGCCGGTTTCGACGGTCACATCACTCTTGAATTGTCAAACGTCGCAAATTTGCCGATCACGATTTACCCGTCAATGAAAATCGGCCAAGTCAGTTTCATGACGATGACCACACCAGCAGATAAGCCATACGGCTCAGGTGCAAGTGGCTCAAAATATCAAGGGCAAAGTGGTCCGACACCCAGTCGATACTTCGAAAATTTTAAATAATTAACTGAAACTTTGCGAACTGCTCGCAATATTTGCCGCAGATAACGGAGCAAATTGGTTTGCAACTTGTCGCTCACCATTTTCAATTGCATCTAATAAATGAATTGCAATGTCACCGACCTTGATTTGTGATTCGTCTTTGCCAGCACCCTTCACGCCGTCATCAAGCATGATGTAGCAGAACGGACAAGCAGTGGCGACACGGGTTGCTCCAGTGGCGATTGCTTCTCGGGCGCGCTCATCGTTAACTTTTGTGCCGATGTCTTCTTCCATCCACATTCTTGCTCCGCCGGCCCCACAGCACATGCCGTTGGTGCCGTTGCGCGGCATCTCAACTATTTCAATTCCTTTGATTGAGCCAACAACTTTTCGTGGGGCGATATACACATCGTTGTGGCGACCGAGATAACAAGAGTCATGATAAGTGATGCGCTCTTCGAGAGTTGCATTGGTTACATCTAACTTTCCTGACTCAATTAAGTCTTCAAGCAATTGCGAGTGGTGGATGACCTCGTAGTTGCCACCAAGTTGCGGATACTCGTTTTTAAGTGTGTTGAAACAATGCGGACACTGAGTAATAATTTTCTTCACTCCCATACCATTAAGCATTTCAACATTTGGCATCGCCAACATTTGAAACAAATATTCGTTGCCACTGCGTCGCGCACTATCGCCTGTGCACATTTCGCTTGGTCCGAGAATTGCTACATCTATCCCAGCGCGTTTGAGCAACTTGGCCATCGACTGCGTGACTTTCTTGTTCTTGTCATCGAAACTGCCGGCGCAACCAACCCAGTAGAGATATTCGCTCTTAAACGGCGCGCCTGGGTCAAGAATTTCAACATCTAAATCTTTTGCCCATTCACCACGGTCTGTTTGACTCATTCCCCAAGGGTTGCCTTGGTTTTCCATTGCTCGATAGGCGTTGCCTAATTGCGCAGGAAAGTTGCTCTCCATTAAAGATAAATATCGACGCATGTCAAGAATCTTGTCAAGGATTTCGATATTCACCGGGCAAATTTCATCGCAGGCCTTGCAACTTGTACATGACCAGATCTCTTCGGCAGTTATTCGCTCAAACAATAAGTTGGCGCCGATTTTGATTTCAGCGTCAGCACTTAGTGGCGCAGAAACTTTGCCACCAGGCGCATGGGCTGCAGTTGCCGCCATTACTTCGCCACTCTTAAGAATAATTTCACGCGGATCAAGAGGTTTACCTGTTGCATGAGCAGGGCAGACACTGGTGCAACGACCACACATTGTGCAGGCATCGAGATCAAGCAACTGCTTCCAAGTGAATTCTTCAACTACATGAACACCAAATGACTCAAGAGATGTTTCTGTGAGATTAGGCATTGCCTTCATCGCGCCCTTCGGGCGTTCACGGTCTTTGAGATACATATTTAATGGTGATGTAAACATGTGACGCAACATCGTGATCGGCAGAATCGCCAAGAACACCACAAATGTCAAGACGTGAGCCACCCACCATCCCTGGTGCCATGTTTGCAACATTCCTGCACTGTTGCCGTTAACAAGTTGAGCCAGCGGATAACCAACAACGCTCCACTTCTCGTGATCAAGATTCACCCCGGCGGCCTGGCCCTGGGCGATGCGAAACATCTCTGCGCCAAAACCGGTGATGCCGATGGCCAGCAACACACCAAGAATTAGTGCGTGCTCAGGTTTTGTTTTAATGCGAATTCGATATGGACGCTGAACATATCTTCGAATAATTGCCCATACGACACCGCCGGTGAAAACAACACCAGCAACATCACCGACTAACGCGTATCCGCGATACACATCGCCATGTAAAAACTTAAGTTGCTCTGGCATCTGATGGTCAACTTCGAGAACTGTTGTTACGCCGAGCAGAACAAGAAATCCAAAATAAATCATTGAGTGCATTAAGCCAGCAGCGCTATCACGCAATAAAGTTCGCATGTAAACACCAGAGCGATAATCGGCAAGTCGACGCTTGGCATTTTTTGCAGTTGTCTTGCGCTTATCTGGTGCACCTCGCTCCCAGTTGCGAATTCGATCCGCAAATCGCAGCGAACCCCAAATCAACATCATCGGAATGATCGTGTAGAACGCAACACGCAAAGCAGTTGGAATTCCACCGAATACTTCGCGGTGTATCAAAGATGTGTTTTCCCAACCAGTTAACTGTGGAATAATTCCGGAGATCATCGTAAAAACGCCGATACCAACACCAAATGCAATTGATAGTTGGTATGGCTTGAAGCGTTTTACTACAGGTGATTCAGTTGTCATGAGTTAGATACATTTCGTTTGTGAGATTGATGAATCTCAGACTAGTTTTCTCAGCCGAAATAAGCGCGATCCAAATCGCGAATACGCATGGCCAAAGCCCCAAAAAGTTTGTGGGCTAGTGCAGGAACCTTGTCGATCACGCGAAGAAAGTTGCCACGACTGATGACAAGAACTTGGCATTCGGTATCACAAACGACTGTTGCGGTCCGTGGTCCGTTATCAAGTAGCGACAATTCGCCAACTACCGAACCCGTGCCAAGAGTCGCAACCTTCTTGCCACTGCGCTTAACAATGGCTTTGCCGCTCAAAATAATGAACGCTTCTTTGCCCGGCTCACCCTGTTTGGTCAAAGTTTCGCCTTTGGCGAAAGTTACTTGATCGCCAGCCTTCGCAATTCTTTCTAAATCTTTAGAAGAGCACGAAGAAAACAGTGGAGAGTACCGCAGATGCTTTAATGAGTTTTTGAGATTTGCCATGCCTTAGATAATAGGTCGCTGGTGGAACCAGTGGCACGCGGGTGCCAACAAACACTAATTCTCAGTTTTTGCCTGATTTGCTACAGCCTGCGTGGCCTTTGCAATTTCGATCGGATCACCAAGAAACTCAACTTCGACTGTCTCTAGGGCGCTTTTTGAGATAGCAGAAAACTTGTATTTACGAGGTACCCCAGTTGGAATATTGAATTCAGAAATCTGTGGTGGACTGAGTTTTTCTAGATACATCACTAGCGCTCGAAGTGAATTGCCGTGCGCAGTTATTAAAATATTTTTACCGTTGATCAATTCTGGTGCAATGTTTGCCTCGAAAAATGGCACAACTCGCTGAACAACATCCTTCAAACATTCTGATGCAGGAAGTTGTTCAACTGGAATATTTTTATATTTTAAATCTTGTGCAGGATGTTCTGGATTTGAAATATCAACTGGCGGTGGCGCGGTGTCATAACTGCGTCGCCAAATATTTGTTTGTTGTTCTCCATATTTTGCTGTTGTTGCTTTTTTATCAAGTCCTTGTAACGCACCATAGTGCCGCTCGTTGAGGTGCCAATCTTGACGAGTTTCAACTTGACTTTGGTTCAGTACATCAAGAGCGATTCGATTGGTTTCGATAGCGCGAATTTGCATCGATGTAAACACAAGATCAAATTGAATTCCTGCTTTAAGCATTGTTTGTCCGGCTGTTTTTGCTTCCTGTTCGCCCTTTATTGTCAAAGGCACGTCGTGCCAACCAGTGAATAAATTCTGCTCGTTCCAGGTGCTTTGACCGTGTCGCAACAGCACCAATATGCCAGTCATTTTCGCCTCACAAGATAAATCGTAGGTCCTAATTATCGGTAACAATGGATGTATGGCATTAGATGTTGCATTTGATGTGGTGGTCGTTGGTTCTGCAAATTTAGATTTGGTTGCTCGAACCCCACGACTTCCAAAACCTGGCGAGACAGTAACCGGCTCACAGTATTTCGAATCGTGCGGTGGCAAAGGAGCCAACCAAGCAATTGCTGCGTCTCGTGCTGGTGCGAGGACTGCGTTCATTGGAGCAATTGGAACAGATCACGCGGGCGAAACTTTACGGGCAGCATTTACATCCAACAAAGTCGATACAACTGCTCTACAAACAGTTGGAGTGCCAACAGGTCGGGCACTAATTGGTGTCAGTGATGACGGCGAGAACTCAATCATTGTTGTGCCGGGCGCCAATCACGCAATCACAGTCGAGGACATTGCGCGAAATACAAAAGTTATTTCTTCAGCGAGAGTTTTGTTGTGTCAACTAGAAGTCCCAGTTGAAGTTGTGCAATCGGCATTTTCTCTGGCCGGCAAAGACACAATTCGAATTTTGAACCCTGCTCCCGCTGCGACATTGAGCAGTGAATTATTGGCCCTGGTTGATGTGATAATTCCAAACGAGCACGAATTGAAACTTCTAGGTGGCGCAGAGACACTTCTCAATCACGGAATCAAGACGATTATCGTCACGCAGGGCGCGCAGGGGGCGACACTGATAACTCAGGATGTCCAGACCAAGATTCAGCCATATGTTGTTGTTCCGGTTGATTCAACAGGTGCCGGAGATGCATTTTGTGCGATGATCGCGGCACGACTGGCAATTGGCGAATCTATGGAAAAGGCTTTGAAAGCGGCAGTCGTTTCGGGGGCGCTAACGACCTTGGTTGCAGGTGCTGTGCCGTCTTTACCCTTATGGAGTGAGGTTTCTAGCAAACTTGAGTCTATGTGACTCAAGTTATCTGTCTGTGTAGTTGTTAAGATTCAAATCTTCGCTTATCGTGTTGGTTGCTTGCCGAAACCCCCTTCGGCGAGCACTTAAAAATCCACTATTTGAATGGAGTCAATATTATGTCAAAAGCAGTCGGAATTGACCTTGGAACAACAAACTCAGTCGTATCAGTCCTTGAAGCAGGCGAGCCAGTAATAGTGCCAAACTCAGAAGGCTCCCGCACCACTCCATCGGTTGTGGCATTTTCGAAGAGCGGCGAAGTTTTGGTCGGCGAAGTCGCCAAACGCCAGGCGATCACCAACCCAGAGCGAACATTTCGCAGCGTAAAGCGACATGTTGGCTCATCTTGGACATCTAGTGACATCGACGGCAAAAAATATACGCCGCAAGAAATCAGTGCTCGTATTTTGATGAAGTTGAAGCGTGACGCCGAGGCTTACCTCGGAACATCTGTTACTCAAGCAGTTATTACTGTGCCTGCATATTTTGATGACGCACAGCGAACCGCAACAAAAGAAGCTGGGCAAATTGCTGGTCTTGAAGTTTTGCGAATTATTAACGAGCCAACTGCAGCAGCTTTGGCATACGGTCTTGAAAAGGGCAGTGAAGACGAAACGATTCTTGTTTTTGACTTAGGCGGTGGAACATTCGACGTCAGTGTTCTCGAGATCGGCGACGGCGTATTTGAAGTCAAGAGCACACATGGTGATACTCACTTAGGTGGCGATGACTGGGACCAGCGAGTAATTGATTGGCTTGTAAAAGAATTCAAATCTGCCCATGGTGTAGATCTCGGCACCGATCGCATGGCAACTCAACGACTAAAAGAGGCTGCAGAAAAAGCAAAGATTGAACTTTCGCAAGTGCAACAGACACAGATCAACTTGCCTTTCATCACTGCAACACCAAGTGGGCCATTGCATTTGGATGTTTCATTGAGTCGTTCAAAGTTTCAAGAAATGACCAATGACTTATTAGAGCGTTGCCGCAAACCATTTGAGCAAGCGATCACAGATGCCGGCATAACAAAAAGTGCGATCAAGCATGTAATTTTGGTTGGCGGTTCAACTCGAATGCCAGCAGTACTTGATTTGATTCAATCTCTAACTGGCAAAGAACCAAATCGTTCGGTGAACCCAGACGAAGTTGTTGCTGCCGGCGCGGCGATTCAAGCCGGCGTTTTGCGCGGCGATGTAAAAGATGTGCTGTTGCTTGACGTAACCCCGTTGTCTCTTGGTATTGAAACAAAGGGTGGCGTGATGACAAAACTCATTGAGCGCAACACAACAATTCCGACTCGTCGAACCGAAGTATTCACTACTGCAGACGACATGCAACCATCTGTAGAGATACATGTGTTGCAAGGTGAGCGTGAGATGGCAAGTTACAACAAGACCCTCGGCAAATTTCAACTTGTTGATCTTCCACCAGCACCGCGTGGGGTTCCACAAATCGAAGTCACCTTCGACATTGATGCCAACGGCATTGTCCATGTGTCGGCAAAGGACCGCGCCACAAGCAAAGAGCAATCAATGACAATCACTGGTCAGTCTTCGCTTTCAAAAGACGACATCAACAAGATGGTCAAAGATGCCGAAGCGCATGTCGAAGAAGACAAGAAACGACGCGACGAAGCCGAAATTCGCAACAATGCTGACTCGCTCGTTTATCAAACCGAAAAAGTTTTGCGTGAGCAAGGCGAAAAACTTTCTGAAGATGAACGCAAGGCAGTCGAAGGACCACTTGCCGATCTCAAATCAGCACTTAATGGCAGCGATCATGAAACAATAAAGAGTGCTACCGAAAAACTTATGACTGCAAGTCAAGAATTCAGCCAAAAACTTTACGAAGCGGCGGCTCGCGACTCAAATGCCGCAGGAACGTCGGCTTCTGGTCAAGCGCCAGGCGAAAATGATTCCGACATCGTTGATGCCGAAATCGTCGACGAGAAATAATCCCAGAGATCTGAATCATTATGGATGAAGAATTAGCTGATGAAATATCTGAAGAAATAACCGGGATACCCGAACAACAAGAGGTAGCAACGTCCAGCGAAGAGTTGAGTATTGAATCTCTTGTTGAGCAACTCACCAAAGAGCGCGATGAATTTAAAGATATGGCGTTGCGCGTTCAGGCGGATTTTGAAAATTATCGCAAGCGATCAGCAGTGCAACAAATTGACGAAGTCGACCGTAATACAGGTCGGTTGGTTGAAGGTCTGTTAGCGGTACTTGATGCCTGTGAGGCTGCGGTTGCTCATGAAATTGGTGGTGTTGAGCCGATTTTGAGTTCGCTTCTACTGGCTTTAAATAAGCAAGGCTTAGAAGTCTTAGAACTATTAGACACGGTGTTTGATCCGAGTCTTGCCGAGGCTGTTGTTCACGAACCAGCAGAGAACGAAAGCGGCGAAACAACGGTTATTGAAGTTCTACGAACTGGTTATCGCTGGAAAGGTCGTGTGTTGCGAGCGGCGATGGTCAAGGTGAAGGGTTAATTAAGGCAACCCGCGATGACGGCACAACGCGAGTGGTTCGAAAAAGATTATTACGCGGTGCTTGGTGTCAATAAAGACACTGCAGCCAAGGAGATAACAAAGTCATATCGAAAACTGGCGCGAAAATATCACCCTGATACGAATCCAAATAATGCGTCTGCTGAAGAAAAGTTCAAGGATATTTCCGCGGCATACGACGTACTAGGAGATGAATCTCGTCGGCGAGAATATGACGAAGTTCGTCGTGCAGGGCCTTCAGCATTTTCAGGTCATGGCGGAGCAGGTTCACAACATTTTGATGCGGGTGGACAAGACATCAGTGACCTGATCGGTCAAATGTTTGGTGGTCGCGGGTCTCGTTCGCGCGCTGCTGCTGGCCCGCAACGGGGCAACGATGTTGAAGCTTCGATCACTCTTGATTTTGTTGATGCTGTTCAAGGCATCACTACTTCGTTGCACTTGACATCTGAAGTGCAATGTCAAACATGTCTTGGATCTGGATCAAAGCCCGGGACATCAGCCAAGAGATGCGCACTTTGCGCTGGTCGTGGAGTGATTGAAGAAGATCAAGGGCCATTTGCATTTTCTTCACCCTGTTCGCGTTGCAACGGTAGAGGATCAACCATTGACAGCCCTTGCAAAAATTGCAAAGGTCTTGGAACCGAAGTTCGTGCCCGAGAAGTTAATGTGCGAATTCCTGCTGGCGTTGACAACGGCCAAAAAATTCGTCTCAAGGGTCGCGGCACGCCAGGTCGTGGTAATGGGCAACCTGGAGACTTGTTTGTGACTTGCAATGTTCTTGCGCATCATTTGTTTGGGCGCGAAGGCAAAAATCTCACATTGCGACTGCCAGTTACTTTTTCTGAAGCGGTGTTGGGTGCGACGATTGAAGTACCGACGCTTGATGGAGAATCTGTAGTTTTGCGATTGAAGCCATCGACACAACCAGGCTCACGCCATCGCGTGAAAGGTAAAGGTATTCAATCGGCACAAGATTCTGGCGACTTGATCGTCACAGTTGATGTAGTGGTGCCCAAAGAAATAAATAAACAAGAACAAAAAGTAATTGAAGAACTTGCTCGCTTAAGCACAGAGTCTGTGCGAAGTCACATTAAATAATTATTTTACAAAAGAGAGGGATTATGGATTTTGAAACTCAGGCCGTCTATGTAATTTCAGTGGCTGCAGAGTTAGCTGGAATGCATCCACAAACTTTGAGAATTTATGAACGTCGCGGATTGGTGCAACCGGCTCGTACCACAGGAGGCAAGCAACGCCGTTACAGCAACGCCGATATCGCTCAGTTGTTGCGCATCGCCGAACTTGCTGAGATCGGTATGAATCTTGAAGGAATTCGCCAAGTAATGGCACTTGAAATTGAGGTGGCTGCATTGAAAAAACAACTTCAGTTAATGCAAGATCAACTTGCGCGTGCAACAGCTGATAGTTCAACTCGTTATGGGTTAATCCCATTGCGGCAGTCAGTCACAGTATTTGGAAGTCGACCAAGTATTTTTAATCAGGAGTAATGATTGACGAGGACTAGACTTTAAACACGTCCCCTATAAGTTCTAATTAAGTTCTAATTAACTAGGAGCGTTTGATGCCTGTAACTGTCGTTGTTGGAACCCAATGGGGCGACGAAGGCAAGGCAAAAATCATCGATTTACTAGCAGAGTCGCATCAAATCGTCGCTCGCTATCAAGGAGGACACAATGCTGGTCACACCGTTGTTGTCGGCGATCAAAAGTATGCATTACAACTTGTGCCGAGCGGAGTTTTCTATTCGCATGTAACACCGGTGATCGGTAACGGCGTCGTTGTCGATTTGCCGACACTGTTCAAAGAAATTGACACACTTGAGTCACGCGGAGTTTCATGCGCGCGTCTGAAAGTTTCGAGTCTCGCTCATTTGATTTTTCCATGGCATCAATCGCATGATGCACTTAGTGAATCTGGTTTGGGTGAAAATAAAATCGGTACAACTCTAAAAGGAATCGGCCCTGCCTATGCAGACAAAGCCCGTCGCGTCGGAATTCGCGTTGGGGATGTGCGCGATCCGAAAAGGTTTGAAACTCTCGTGCGAGAGCGAGCAATAGCAGAGCAAAAAATTCTGGCGGCACTTGGTGGCGAGAAGTTAGAAATTGATGCGATTGTTGCGAGTTTCACCAAATTTGGTGAGCGCTTGTTGCCATACGTTTCTGACACGGTGAATTTTCTGCATGATGCCCTTGATAAATCAGGCGATCTTCTTCTTGAGGGGGCGCAAGCAACTTTCTTAGATATTGATCACGGAACATATCCTTTCGTGACCTCTTCAAATCCAATTGCTGGTGGTGCGTGTGCTGGTTCGGGTCTTGGACCACGCGACATTACGAGAATTGTCGGTATCGCAAAGGCTTACACAACACGGGTCGGCAGTGGACCGTTTCCATCAGAGTTGACCGGCGAGTTAGGTGACAAAGTCGTAGATATTGGCCATGAGTTTGGAACCGTTACAGGTCGTCGTCGTCGACCAGGCTGGCTAGATCTTGTGATGTTGCGTCACGCAGTTCGTCTTAATTCGCTAACAGAAATCGCGCTTACGAAACTTGATGTCTTGGATACATTTGAAACAGTTCGAGTCTGTGTGGGTTATGAGTTGAACGGTAAGTCACTTTCGGGATACCCAGATGATGCGCAATTGCTCGGCGAAATTACTGCCAAGTATGTAGATCTTCCTGGCTGGAAATCCTCGGTGCGTATGATTCGTAGTTATAAAGATCTACCAAAGCAAGCAAGATCGTTAATTGAACTTGTTGAACAACATTGTGGTGTGCCAGTAACAATGATTGGCGTTGGCCCCGAGCGCAACGAATGCGTCGTGCGCGAATGATAGAGCGATACAACCTGCCAGAAATGGCTGAAATTTTTTCAGATGTGTCAAAATTTCGTCGCTATTTAGAAATTGAACTTTTATCTACTGAGGCACATTGCGAACTCGGTGTTGTGCCACGTGATCATGCGCAGATTTGTCGTGAGCGAGCGCCAAAAGTTGACAATCAGTTTGTTTTGGCAGTTACTGAGCGTGAACGAGTCACCGATCATGATGTCGCTGCTTTCGTTGACGTTGTTCAGCGGCAAATCGGCATGCCGGCTGGTGCGTGGATTCATCATGGGTTAACAAGTTCAGATGTCGTTGACACGGCATGGTGTTGGATGTTGCGTGACGCCGCGACCTTGATAGATCGCGCACTTGTTGATTTTTGTGAAGCAGTCATTGTGCTTGCGGAGAAACATCGCGACACAGTAATGATCGGTAGAACTCATGGGGTACATGCTGAGCCAACAACGTTTGGCGCCAAAGTTGCGTTGTGGGCATTGCAGTTGCGTCGTGATCGTGATCGGTTAGATGCAGCAACGAAAAGAATTTCCGTATGCAAACTCTCAGGTGCGGTCGGTACATATTCAAATATTGATCCAAAAGTTGAACTTAGTGTTGCCAAAGCACTCGGCTTGCAAGCAGTACCTGCGACTCAAGTCATCGCCCGCGATCGACACGCCGAATATTTGTGGGCTTGCGCAAGCATTGGCACAACAATTGAGACAATTGCAGTTGAGTTGCGACACTTGCAACGCACAGAAGTAAACGAAGTGCGTGAAGGTTTCGCAGCAGGTCAAAAAGGCAGTTCGGCAATGCCGCACAAGCGCAATCCGATCTCAGCAGAAACCTTGACAGGCCTATCTCGGGTTTTGCGAGCAAATCTTCAAGTCGGTATGCAAGATGTTGCACTTTGGCATGAGCGTGATATTTCTCATTCTTCGGCAGAGCGAATTGTTTTACCAGATTCGTCAATGCTGGCTTATTACATGTTGCGTCGAGCCACGAGGTTAATTACGAACCTTGAAGTCGATAGTGCACAAATGTTAAAAAATCTGCACTCAAAACATGGTGTTGTGTTTTCGCAATCCGTATTGCTTGCTCTCGTGTCATCGGGCATGTCGCGTGACGACGCCTATCGACTTGTTCAAGAACTTGCAGGGCGTGCAGTAACTGAAGAATCTCAGTTTCGTGAACTGTTGGCTGCTGATAAGCGCATCGGTTTAACATCAAAACAGTTAGACGAGATTTTTGATCTCAAGAAATCTGTCAAACATACAAATCGCGTCTTCGAAGCCCTTGCTTCGAAACAGTTGTAATTGATTTAAATCTAGAGATGTCCAAACTTCCACCGCTTGATTTAGCCAGAGAAGCATTGCGCGAACATATTCTTATTCATTCATTGAAGACAGGCTCGTTCACTCTTAAATCTGGAAGAAGCAGCAACTGGTTTTTAGATTCAAAGCAAACAGCATGTCGCAGTGACGGCATCTTGCTTGTCAGTGATGTTGCTCTGGCAATATTGCCACCAGACATTGATGCGATTGGTGGGCTAACAATGGGCGCTGACCCAGTCGCATTTGGTATCGCCGCGGTTGCTGCAACACGGGGCAGAGTGATGCGCAGTTTCAGCGTGCGCAAAGAGAGCAAAGATCACGGCATTACTGGTCGCATTGCTGGTGCACTACAGCCTGGCGATCGTGTGGCAATCGTTGAAGACACCGTTACGCGTGGTACTTCGCTATTCGAAGCCATTGAAGTTGTTAGAGCTTTCGGCGCAAAACCGGTGTTTATAACAGTGATCGTTGATCGGGGCGGTACTTGTGCGGCAATGGCAACTGAAGCAAAAATTACATATCAACCAATGCTCAGCGCTCCCGATCTTGGCTACGCTTTTGGATCATGAGCACACGTTCAGTTTTCACTAAGTCGTTATTCGCAATTTGCCTGTTGCTTGGCACAGCCGGTTGTTCAAGTTCAACATCTGATTCTGGCGACGAAACTAAATCAGAAGCGACATCAGAATTAACATCAGAAGCAACATCAGCAACCGACGAAGTTGTCGAGATTTCAGTAATCATCGGTCAAACTTCGGGCTCGGC
>CAMCUE010000012.1 GCA_945878705.1 Ferrithrix thermotolerans DSM 19514
CTTAGGAGCCAGCATTTTGGCAAGATATCGCCCGGTATGCGATGCGCCTATTTTTGCCACAACTTCAGGTGATCCTTCAGCAACAACAGTTCCTCCTCCGTTACCCCCTTCTGGACCGAGATCAATAATCCAATCAGCCGTTTTAATCACATCAAGATTGTGTTCAATCACTAAGACAGTGTTGCCCTGATCGACAAGACGCGCCAACACGATCAACAATCTTCGAACATCCTCAAAGTGTAAACCCGTCGTCGGTTCATCTAAAAGATAAATCGTGTGACCAGTGCTGCGCTTTGATAGTTCGCTGGCAAGTTTCACTCGCTGTGCTTCGCCTCCAGAAAGCGTTGGCGCTGATTGGCCAAGACGCACATATCCCAATCCGACATCAACAAAAGTCTGCATGTGTCTTGCAATTCGAGGTTGGTTCGCGAAAAACTCAACGGCGTCCGAGACAGGCATATCAAGAACATCGGCGATGTTTTTGCTCTTAAAAGTTATTTCCAAAGTGTCACGGTTATACCTGGCACCTTTGCAAACTTCGCAAGGCACATAGACATCGGGCAAGAAGTGCATTTCAATCTTGATGGTTCCATCTCCCGAACATGCATCGCATCGACCACCTGGAACGTTGAAACTAAATCTCCCGGGCATGTAGCCACGCACTTTGGCTTCTGGTGTCGAAGAGAACAATTTGCGAATGTCGTCGAAAACACCCGTGTATGTCGCAGGGTTAGATCTAGGAGTGCGCCCAATTGGCGATTGATCCATGTCAATAACTTTGTCGAGGTGTTGTATGCCGTCTACTCCGGTGTGGCGACCTGGTGCCTCTTTTGATTTGTAGATTTTTTGCATTAGAGACGGTAAGAGAATGTCTCTAATCAATGTGCTCTTGCCGCTTCCAGACACGCCGGTTACCGCGACAAAACATCCCAAGGGGATTTTTACAGTTAAGTTTTTTAAGTTGTGCTCCCGAGCTCCCCTGATTGAAAGAAATTCTTTATTAGGTTCGCGTCGCATAACTGGGATTTCTACTGATCGCTTACCAGATAGATACTGGCCCGTTATTGATTCGGCTACTTTCAAGACTCCACCAACAGCACCGCTGTATACAACCTGACCACCGTGTTCACCAGCGCCAGGACCGATGTCAACTAGCCAATCACAAGACCGAATCGTGTCTTCATCGTGCTCAACGACAATCACCGTGTTGCCGAGATCACGCAGCCGCTGCAAGGTTTCTATCAAACGATGATTGTCGCGTTGATGCAAACCAATACTCGGTTCGTCGAGAACATACAACGTACCGACAAGCCCTGAACCGATCTGACTTGCAAGACGAATTCGTTGCGCTTCTCCGCCAGCCAGTGTTGCGGCCGCACGAGAAAGAGTTAGATAGTCAAGACCGACATCTAGTAGAAATCCAAGACGAGCATTGATCTCTTTTGTAATCCTTTCCGCGATCATCGTGTCGCGATCCGATAATTGAAAACTCGCCAAGAACTTCGCAGATTCCGCAATTGACATCGCACAAACTTCAGAAATGTGTTTTCCGTCAACGAGCACCGCCAATGACGATGGCTTCAGTCGTGCTCCCTTGCATTTTGGACACGGCACTTCACGCATGTAACTTTCAAATTGTTCGCGAGCATTATCACTTTCGGCACTTTCATGTCGACGCTTGATCCAAGGAATTACACCCTCGTACGATGTGCTGTACTCTCGACTTCGTCCGTAACGGTTGCGATATTTGATCATCATGTTGTCGTCGACGCCGTTCATCACGATCTTTTGCGCTTTGACAGTCAATTTTGACCATTTCTTATCTAGATCAATTTCAAAGCGGTCAGCAACTGCTTCAAGCATTCGAGTGAAATATTGGGTGTGAGCGGATCGCCATGGAGCAATTGCACCTTCGTTGATGCTCAAGTTTGGATCTGGAACAACAAGATCTATATCGACCTCATATTTTGTGCCAAGACCCAAACAAGTTTCACACGCACCATACGGAGAATTAAAAGAGAAATTTCTCGGCGCTAGTTCTTCGAAACTTGTTCCACACTTAGGACATGCCAAATGTTGGCTCACTGTGATCGGTTCACCGCCTTCAACCAGCTCAATTTCGGCCACACCATCAGCGAGTCGAAGCGCAGTTTCAAGTGAATCTGTCAAACGGCGACTGATGTTGTCCTTACGAACCAGTCGGTCAACGATGATGTCGATTCGATGTTGCTCATATTTCGCCAGACGCTTATCTTTTTTCAGAAATTCACTTATCTCGACGACTTCACCGTCGACCCGCGCCCGAGAAAATCCTTGTGCCGCCAACTCTTGTAGCAGCGTGTCATATTCACCTTTCCTTCCACGAACAACTGGCGCCAACACTTGAAACCGTGTTCCTTCTGGGAGTTTCAAAATTCGATCAACAATCTGCTGTGGAGTCTGGCGAGAAAGTTGTGTCATATCTTTCGGACAATGCTGAACTCCGATGCGTGCATACAACAATCTCAGATAGTCGTAAACCTCAGTAATCGTTCCGACAGTTGAGCGTGGATTTCTTGATGACGACTTTTGATCTATTGAAATCGCAGGCGATAAGCCATCAATCAAATCAACATCTGGTTTATCCATTTGGCCCAGAAACTGCCGGGCGTACGAGCTTAGAGATTCAACATAACGTCTCTGCCCTTCGGCATAAATTGTGTCAAACGCCAAACTGGATTTGCCCGATCCTGAAAGTCCCGTGATCACAATCAATTTGTCGCGTGGCAACTCGACATTGATATTTTTCAAGTTGTGCTCTCGAGCACCACGAACGATTATCTGATTTGCCACCACCCGAAGGCTACAAAGGCTTAGTGCGCATCCCGTAACTCGCGCTTTAATTCTTTAATTTCATCGCGAAGTCGGGCGGCATATTCGAAACGCAATTCTTCGGCTGCTTGATTCATTTCTTCTTCAAGGGGTGCGATTAGTCGGGCCAACTCATCTTGAGGCAATGCTCGAAGTTCACGCACTACCTTGTCGCGCTCATGATCTTTGCGCTTCCCTTTGCCTGGGTAAGGAGCCCCGTTTGCACCCGCCGAGGCAGGTCGGAGAATTGACAGAATATCACCGATCGCTTTTCGCACGGTTTGTGGATCAATTCCATGTTTAAGGTTGTACGCGATCTGTAGTTCCCGTCGTCTAGCAGTTTCAGAAATTGCGAATTCCATTGCGGGTGTTCGATTATCGGCATACATGATCACTTGGCCATCGACATTTCGCGCGGCGCGACCGATCATTTGGATGAGTGAAGTCTGACTACGAAGAAAGCCCTGCTTGTCAGCATCCAAAATTGCTACTAGCGAAACCTCTGGCAAGTCGAGGCCCTCACGCAATAAGTTGATACCGACCAACACATCAAATTCGCCAAGTCGCAGGGCTCGTAATATCTCAATTCTTTCAATCGTGTCGATATTTGAATGCAAATATCTAACTCGCAGACCCTGCTCAATTAGATATTCGGATAAATCTTCAGACATTTTTTTTGTCAGAGTTGTTACGAGTGTTCGGTCGCCATTTGCGGTTTTTAATTTGATCATCTCTATCAAGTCATCAATTTGACCAGTCGTTGGGCGCACCATTACTTCTGGGTCAATCAATCCAGTTGGACGTACGATTTGCTCGACAATCTGGTCGCTCAATCCGAGTTCAAATTTCGCTGGTGTGGCAGAAAGAAAAATACATTGGTTGAGGCGCTCCATTGTTTCCTCAAATTGCAGCGGCCGATTGTCAATCGCAGAGGGCAACCGAAACCCGTGCTCCACAAGAGTCTGTTTACGACTTCTGTCTCCAGCAAATTGTCCATGTAATTGCGGCACTGCGACATGGCTTTCATCGATTACGAGCAAAAAATCTTTTGGAAAATAGTCAAGAAGCGTAAATGGTGGTTCGCCATGATTTCGTCCATCAATATGCATTGAGTAGTTCTCAATACCGTTGCAGTATCCAACTTCTTTCATCATTTCAAGATCGAACATTGTTCGCATTCGAATTCTTTGTGCTTCGAGCAGTTTGCCTTGTGATTCAAATACTTTGAGACGATCGGCGAGTTCAATTTCTATTTTTGCCATCGCTGTTTTCATTCGCTCCTCGCCAGCGACATAGTGGGTCGCCGGAAACACGACGACCTCAGTCAGATCGCGAAGAGTTTCACCTGTTAGTGGGTCAACTACTGTGATTCGCTCAACTGTGTCGCCAAACATTTCGAAGCGAGTAACGGTTTCTTCATACGCCGGATGGACCTCAATCGTGTCACCACGCACACGAAAGTTTCCGCGACCGAGCGTCAGGTCATTGCGGTCATATTGCAAACCAACAAGTCGAGCCAAAATACTTCGTTGGTCATAGTCGACGCCGACATGCAGTTCAAGCAAGTTGCCACGATATTCACCGGGATCACCCATGCCATAGATGCAACTAACAGACGCCACAACAATCGTGTCACGCCGAGTCAAAAGTGCCGCTGTTGCCGAATGTCGCAACCGATCAATCTCGTCGTTGATTGATGAGTCTTTTTCGATGAACGTATCACTCGACGCGATGTACGCCTCAGGTTGGTAGTAGTCGTAGTAGCTGACGAAATACTCAACACGATTATTCGGAAAAAACTCTCGCATCTCTTGAGCAAGTTGCGCTGCGAGCGATTTGTTCGGCGCAAGAATCAGGGTTGGTCGCTGTACCTTTTCAATTGTCCAGGCGATAGTTGCAGACTTACCCGAACCCGTAATTCCTAAAAGAGTCTGAAATCTGTCGCCACGATTTACACCTTCGGCAAGTTTCTCAATTGCCTCAGGTTGATCCCCCGCCGGTGAGAATGGTGAATCGACTACAAATTTTCGTTCACTCATTTCAGAGCAGTAATCCAAGACCATGCCGCATCAACTTGTAAGTCGAGTGCTTTTCGATCCCCAGAATTGTCAATTAAAAAATTAGCGATTGCTTTGCGTTGTTCGCGGGAAGATTGATTCGCAACTCGCGCCCGAGCGTCATCAATGTTCATTTTGCGTTGATCGACTATTCGTGCAACAGCAATTTCGGGATCTAGATCAACGACAACAACTCCATCTAATCCTTCTCGCGGGTTCTCAACTAATAACGGAATATCAAGAACCACAATTTTTGAAGTATCGCTGTAACTCTTGACTCGTTCGTTCATTACGCGACGCACGACTGGATGAATCAATTCGTTTAGTTTTTTGAGAACTTCCTTGTCTTTAAAAACTTCGTTGGCAACGGCTCCACGATTTAGGGAACCGTCTTCGGCGACAACCGAGGGGCCGAACATTTCGACAATTTTATTAAAAATTTCTCCACCGGGCTGCTGCAATTCACGGACGATCAGATCTGCATCAACGATTATCGCACCGCGGTCGGCGAACAACCTCGACACTTCTGATTTACCACAACCAATTCCACCTGTGAGTCCAATGAGAATCATTTGAGACTCACTGTAGTTATTTTTGGTTATTGATACTCAGGTAATTAGTCAGCCTGCACTTGGCTCATCAGAAGATGAAGCGACAGGTGTCTCTGCTGGTGTCTCTGCTGGTGCCTGCTCGGTTGTCTCTGGTGTGGCAACTGCATTTGGATCGAAAAACTCCGCCCATGCAGATTCACGAGACGAATCATCACCGCTCACCCAGTTGCCCTGCTCATCAGTTTGAAACTGCCCACGATATTCTTCGGCCAATTCGCCACCTTCAGCAGCTTGTTTAATTGACAAACTAATTCGACGTCGAGCCAAGTCGAGATCAATGATTTTCACCCAAAGTTCTTCGCTTGGAGTGACAACTTGTTCTGGCGCCTCAACATGATGTGTTGACATCTCCGAGATGTGTACGAGACCTTCAATGCCGTCGCCGACTTGAACGAAACCACCGAATGGAACGAGTTTCGTGACTCGACCGTAAACAAGCTGTCCAACTTGATGGCTTGAAGCAAATTCTTGCCATGGGTCTTGTTGCGTTGCTTTGAGAGACAAACTGATTCGATCTCGTTCGCGATCGATTTCAAGAACCTTGACCGAAACCTCGTCACCAATTTTTACTACTGCGCTTGGATTGTCAACATGCTTCCATGACAATTCCGATACGTGGATCAATCCATCCATGCCACCTAAATCAACAAAGGCACCAAACGCAACAACACTTGAAACTCGGCCAGTTCGAACCTCGCCGATTGCAAGGTTCTCAAGGAAATCGCTTTGACTACCCTTTTGATTTTGCTCTAACAACACTCGTCGCGAAAGAACAACATTGTTTCGTTGACGATCAAGTTCAAGAATTTTTGCAGTGATGCGTTGACCAAGGTACGGTGCGAGGTCGCGCACACGACGTAACTCAACAAGTGACGCTGGCAAGAAGCCGCGAAGACCAATGTCTACGATCAAACCACCCTTGACGGCTTCAATTACGACACCTTCAACTGTTCCATCACTATTTTTGATCGCTTCAATATCGCCCCAGGCACGCTCGTACTGAGCACGCTTCTTTGATAGCAACAGCCGACCTTCTTTGTCTTCAAGGGTGAGAATTAGAGTCTCAATTTTTTCACCCAATTTAACGATCGTATTTGGATCGGCATCTTGACGAATTGAAAGTTCCCGATTAAGAATTACGCCTTCGGTCTTGTAACCGATCTCTACGAGAACCTCATCACGAGTAATTCGCACAACGGTTCCGGTTACTAACTTTCCTTCTTTAAGTTCAACCATTGTTTCGTTGATTGAGTCTGCAAACGAAACATCTCGTTCAGTCACTTTTCGAGGGGTGTAATTTCCTTCGGCATCGAAGGTTCCCATTGCGGGAGAGGACATAATTATTTGATCGGTTGACACAGTTGTAACTTTCGGCGGATAGGAGAGGTGGATAGGACGGTATATCCTACCCGAAGGCGCACTAGTTAAGAGTGAAAATCAGGCTTTCGCCGATGCCCAAGTATCCCCCCATGCAAGGTTCACCACTAATGGAACATTGAGTTCGGCGGCCGAGCACATCTTGTCGCGCACAACTTTTTCGACTGCGGCTTCTTCGCTAGCAACTGCCTCAAGGATCACCTCATCATGAACCTGTAGGACCAACTGTGAAACAAACCCACCTGACTCTAAAGCCTCGTCAATTCGAACTAGTGCGACCTTAAAAATGTCGGCTGCCAAACCTTGGATACCCGAATTCATCGCTTGACGCTCACCGACCTGTCGAATTCTAAAATTTGGGTTTTGCAATTCAGGGATTGATCTTCGGCGACCAAATAGCGTCTCGGTATAGCCACGCTTTCGGGCCTCTTCGACAGTTTCGTCCATGTACTGCTTAACTCGTGGAAATGCGGCGAAATACGCTTCCAAGATTTCACTGGCTTCGCTGACTCCGATCGCTAAACGTTGCGCCAGACCGTATGCCTCCATTCCATACGCCAAACCGTATGAAACCATTTTGGCTTTTGATCGTTGCTCGCTAGTCACTTTAGAGATTGCGACACCGAAAATATTTGCCGCAGTCACATTGTGAACGTCAACATTATTTTTGAAAGCATCAATCAAACCGGGATCGTTTGCCAAATGGGCAATGCATCGCAATTCAATTTGATTGTAGTCAGCAACGAGAAAACGCGAACCCGTGCACGGTATAAATGCCGTTCGAAAAACTTTACCTTGCTCACTTCGTATCGGAATGTTGTGAAGATTTGGCTGATCACTGCTCAATCGTCCAGTGCGAGCAACCGTCTGATTGAAAGTTGCATGAATTCTGTCATCAGATTCAACAACAGAAAGTAGACCTTCGCCGTATGTCGACCGCAGTTTTTCAACCTCGCGATATTCAAGCAGAGGCTCAATGAACTCAGGCCACTGATCTCGCAGTTTCTCAAGAGTCGCAGCATCTGTAGATGGACCAGTTTTATTTTTCTTTCCTGGCGTCAGCTTTCTATCTTCGTAGAGAATCTTGCGTAGTTGAAGCGGCGAGTTTAAATTGAATTCACTTTTAGCAACACTATGAAGGAGTTTGGTCAGTCGCAAACATTCTGCAGTCAAGCGATCGTTGATCGATCCCAATTGCTTACGATCTATTGCTACACCAAGATATTCCATTTTTGCTAGAACTCTTACCAATGGGTGCTCAATATCTAGATACAATTTCAAAAGATTTATTTTCGATAGCGAATCCGTCAGTAGTTGTGAGACGAGCGCTACACCGAGTGCCGCATTGGCACAACTAGTTATTACACCTGAATCAGTTTCAACGGCATTGAAATTCAACTGACCGTCGGCGCTTTCTTTGCCTGTTGCTGCAAACTTCAGATCCAAATAACGATCAACGACATCATAGATTTCATACTTTGCTTCTGACGGGTCGAGCAGGTAAGCCGCGATGGCTGTATCCAAGACCATGTGTTTTAAATCAATTTTGAGAGCCAACAAACTTCGCAACAGGGGCTTAACATTGTGTCCACGAAATTGCCATTGATCCAAGAGAACTTTTTTGACATCGGCATTTACGAGCAACAATTTATTAATCCAACTGACTTCGTATTTTGACGCATTGGTGACAACTGCCAAACCAAGTAACTCAGACCTACCAGCGTCACCGACCCATGCCGCTGCAACATCACTGATCTGGTTGACTTTTAATGCTTCGCACGCCGCACTGGGCGAATCGCAAATTTTTACAACCGCTGTGAGGTCACTAGCGGGAACACCTGATCGATTTATCGATTCTGCATCGAAGTTTTCGCCACTGCTCTGTTTGAGATCAATCTGGAAATGTTTCAACGCTTCTATGAATCTCGTGTTCATGGTTCGAAACTCAAACATTGCGAACATCTTCTTGACGTCATCCATCCGAGGATTAGGTACGGAATTATGAATATCAATTGTTACTGGAGCGTCCCGACGCAATACCATCAGTTCGGCATTTCTAATTACACGATCTCGATTTTCGTGGAGTGCCTGTTTGAGTTTTGGTGTCTGCTCATCGGCGTGGTCGAATACATTGACAAGATTCAAATATTTGTTGATCAGTTTTGCTGCAGTTTTTTCGCCGACGCCGGGCACTCCATCTAGATTGTCGCTCGGGTCTCCACGCAGTGCTGCGTAATCTGCATATTGTTTTGGCGTGACACCAGTTCGTTCGTAAATTCCGGCTTCGTCATACAACGCATAGTCACTTACCCCACGCTTGTTGTATAAAACGCGAATATTTGGGTCGCTAACCAGTTGATAGTTGTCTCGATCGCCAGTGACAATGATTAAATCGTCCCCTGATTGTTCGGCCTTGTCGGCAATAGTTGCAATTAAGTCATCGCCCTCGAAACCGGCTGCGTCGATCGCAACAACGCCCATCGCATCCAATAACTGACGAATCAAATCAAGTTGCTGATACAAAATATCTGGTTGTGCTTCGCGCTGGGCTTTATATTCTGGGGCAGCAACGTGACGAAAGGTCTTTTCTTTGCGATCAAAAACAACGATCACTCCGTCTGGTTTATGATCCCTCAATAAAGTCAGCAGCATCGAAGTGAAGCCATAAATCGCGTTGGTAACTTGGCCGTTTGCTGTGACCATGTCTGTCGGCAACGCAAAAAACGCGCGATACGCCAACGAGTTTCCGTCAAGCGCCATCAATTTCATAACAAGAAACTAGTCGGGTTTGCAACTACGGGCTGACACTTTTATCAACGCACAACAAAAAACTCACTAGATTTACGGTCGAAGATCTCCGGAGATAATTCGCTCAGCGATCTCGCCCATTTTTACTCGCTCACTCATCGCCATTTTCTGAATATATGTGAAGGCGTCATTTTCGGTCATTGCGTGCTTGTCGATCAGAATTCCCTTGGCGCGATCCATGAGTTTGCGTATCTCAAGTTGGGCGCCGAGTGCCTCAACCTCTCCTGTCAGAGCACGCATCTCGGCGAACCTAGCAATTGCCAACTCAATCGCTGGGACTAAGTCTGACTTTTGAAACGGCTTGACGAGATAGGCCAACGCGCCTGCATCACGTGCTTGTTCAACTATCTCGCGTTGGCTGAAAGCCGTCAACATCACGACAGGACAAATCTTCGACTGAGAAATCAGTTTGGCTGCTTCGAGTCCAGACATTACTGGCATCTTGATATCCAAAATTGCGACATCTGGTTTGTGCTGAGTCACAAGTTGTACGGCCTCATCTCCACGACCGCAATCCGCTACAACTTCATAGCCTTCTTCTTCAAGGGTTTCGCGGAGGTCTAGTCGAATAATCGCTTCATCCTCGGCGATAACAATCTGAATTGCCACGAATTAATTGCCCAACTTATCAAGTAACTGATCTTGATGAATTTGCTGCTCAGCAATCTTGGCTACAAGGTGATCATGGTGGCGTTGCATCGCTTCTAGATGTCGTTGCGCCTGGTGATGCTCAAGTGAGGCATCAGGTGTCTCAGCGACCATTGCCCTGATCTCTTTTACTTGAGCGTCGTCAACAATGAAATCAAGTTGCTCTCTAGTAACTCGCAGATCATCGCTCAATTCACGAATTGTTTGAGTCCCCCGTTTGAGTCGACGCTCGACAAAGCGATCACTGAGATTATTTTCAGTCATATATATGAGTGTATGGATCAACACTTGGTGCTAAGTGCCCGGGATGGGAGTCGAACCCACACACCCTTTCAGATAACGGATTTTGAGTCCGTCGCGTCTGCCATTCCGCCACCCGGGCTTGCGCCCCTATCGTATCTAGTCAAGGTCTCTGCGATCGCCTTAAATTCTTCTACGATAGATACGACAATGCTTGCGTTCACGTTTCCTGGTCAAGGGTCTCAAAGACCGGGCATGGGTTTACCTTGGGTTGATCACGAAAGTTGGGAACTCGTTGACGAAGCCTCTGCGATCGTCGGGCGAGATGTCGGTGAACTTTTACTCACTGCCGATGCCGAAACTTTGAAAGACACACGCAATGCTCAACTAACTACTTTCGTTTCAAGTCTGATGGTGCTAGATGCTGTCGAGCGATTGGGCGTAGAGCCAACCCTCTGTGCTGGGCATTCGCTCGGCGAATATACAGCGCTAACTGCAAACGGCGCCCTCGGTTTTGATGACGGTGTTCGACTTGTTGTTGAGCGAGCAGCCGCGATGCACGAAGTTGGACAATCCTCACCAGGTGTCATGGCGGCTGTACTTGGACTTGAAGACGAAGATGTAGAAACAGCCTGTCGTCGTGCCGATAGCGATGTGTGGGTCGCTAATTTTAATGCACCTGGTCAAGTAGTTATTGCTGGCTCACCCGAAGGGGTCGCAATCGCAAGTGATCATGCCAAACAGTTGGGCGCAAAGCGCGTGATGGCATTGCCGGTTTCGGGGGCGTTTCACACTCCATACATGAGCGGTGCTCGCGATCGGTTGCGAGATGCGATTGCTCTTGCAAAACCGAGAGACAGCGATGTGCCGATCGTTTCAAATGTTGATGCTAAACCTCATCACCACGGCAGCGAATGGTCGACTCTGCTGTCGGCACAGTTATCAAGCCCGGTGAGATGGAAGCAGTGCTTACAAACGATGTCTGAAAACGGGATCACTAAATTCATCGAACTTGGTCCAGGTGGTGTTCTAACTGGAATGGCCAAACGCACGCTAAGTACAGCCCGCACTTTGAGTATTTCAACTCCTGATGAACTCGACAAATTAATTGAATGGATCGGCGATGCAAAAACGCCGTCACCAGAACTGCATGAAGGAGAGCACCTTTTTGCTGTCGAACGTTTAGTCGTTAGCCCGAGCGCCGGCGTATTTACTCCTCTGTCATCCTTGCACGATGGTTCACGAATTAAGGTTGGAGATGTTTTGGGGATGGTTGGGGGCAACGAAGTGAGATCGCTGTTTGACGGAATTTTGCAAAACTTCATCAGTGTTGACGGCGAACGCGTCACTGCGCATCAGCCAATCGCCTGGCTTCGGACAATTTAGGTTGTATTAAGTGCCGATAATTCCCAAGACAGCTATGAATGGCGTAATTACAGGATGGGGTCGAGCGTTGCCCGAAAAAGTTGTTACCAATAGCGAACTCGCAAAGACGATGGATACATCTGATGAGTGGATTCGTGAGCGAACAGGCATTGAGCGCAGACACATCGGTGGCACGACAGCAAGTTTGTCGATTGAATCTGGTCGAAAAGCAATTGAGATGGCAGGCGTTGACCCTTTAACAATTGATGCTCTGATTTTGGCAACGACTACACCCGACAGAACTGTGCCCGCAACAAGCGCAGCAGTACAAAACGGATTGGGTCTTCGTTGCGGGGCGTTTGATGTGAACGCTGCATGCTCGGGATTTGTCTACGGTCTCGTAACCGCGCACGGACTGATTGCGATCGGCATGAAAAAGATTCTTGTAATCGGAACAGATACTTTGTCTCGCATTACAGATTGGTCAGATCGCAACACTGCAATTTTATTTGCCGACGGTTCCGGCGCAGCAGTCGTTGAAGCAGTTGACGGCCCAGGACAACTTCTGGGATGGGATATAGACGC
>CAMCUE010000013.1 GCA_945878705.1 Ferrithrix thermotolerans DSM 19514
ATCAGGGCGTGGCCGACAAAGCGGTGGTTTGAACCGCTTGAATTCCGGCGGAACGGCAAAAGTTACGACAGTGGACTGAGATGGAATATTGCTAAAAATATAATTGACAATTCGATTAAAAATAATCCAGAAATTTACTCGGCTTACCAAATGTTTCGATCCGAAAATTTTTGTGACAACCTCACCCTAATAAGCAAAGACAATGTTGAAAGAGAGAGCTATTCAATTCTCTTGACACAGTCCTATTCGCATAGCTATCTAACACCACACAAAGACTCGATGGGATCAGACAACTCAAAGAATGAATCAATCATAAATATTATTTATTTCGTCCAGGCGAACGGCCAAGGCTGGGAAGCGGGTGGAACTTCAATTCTTGGCGATGCAACATTTAATGAACCAATTTTTGTACCCAGCAATTTAAATAATACTGCCCTTATTTACCGAAGCACGGCAGATTTTTGGCATGGCTTCCCTCGCATTCCTCGAGGAAAATACAGGAAAACATTAATATCTGCTTACTGGTCAAAGTTTTAGAAGTTGCAAGAGAACCACAATTCATTAGTTGAATAGCGCTGAGACGAACTCTGCCGCGTCAAACGTAACTAGGTCGTCGATTGTTTCGCCGAGCCCGACAAGTTTTACCGGTATCGCAAGTTCGGTTTCGATTGCAAACACGATGCCACCTTTGGCCGAGCCATCAAGTTTTGTTAGCACGACCCCCGTAACTTGGGTCGCAAGAGAGAATTGTTTGGCCTGGTTCAAACCGTTTTGACCAGTTGTCGCATCAATCACGAGAAGAACTTCAGTGACTTTTGCACTTGACTTATCGGCAACTCGACGCACCTTTGCAAGTTCTTCCATCAAGTTCGTGTTGTTCTGCAATCTGCCAGCAGTATCGGCAAGCACAAGGTCTATTTTTCTTGATGTCGCCCGAGCAACGCCGTCAAAAATAACAGAACTCGGATCGCCACCCTCTGCTCCACGAACTATCTCTGCCCCTGAACGCTTGGCCCAAGTTTCAAGTTGCTCGCCCGCAGCCGCACGAAATGTATCTCCTGCCGCCAAAAGTACACTGCGCCCGAGTGCATGCTGCTGTGCAGAAAGTTTGCCGATTGTCGTTGTTTTGCCGGCACCGTTGACGCCAACGACAAGCCAGATATTCGGAGCACCCAACGATTGATCAAAATTCAGTTGTCGCGAATTCGCGGACAACTGAGCGGTCATCTGTTGTTGTAATTCTAAAATCAATTGACTTGGTTCGGTAATCTTCTTAGCCTTAACCGATTCGCGCAGCGGCGCAAGAACCCGCGTCGTCGTTGCAACACCAACATCTGCGCGCAACAACGCTTCTTCAAGTTCGTTCCATGTCTGTTGGGTGATTGACGACCGTGTTAACACAACCGAAATCGCACTTGTAAATGAGCCGCGAGATTTAGCTAGTTTTTCGCGCACAGATAAAGATTCGTTGCTTAATTTATTACTTGTCTCGTAGGACGTCCTTCGGCTTCGACGACTTGCTACAACCACGCCAATTCCAAAAACCGAAACAAATAGTGCTAGCAGCAACATCACTTTTGGCGCTGTATCTGCGGCAAATGTTTGCGCAAATTTATTTAGCGCGAGCATAAATTAGTTTACGCGGATTGAGCAGCCACTCGCTCAACGATTACTCGCGAAGACCCACCTGGCTGCATTGTCACTCCGAGCAAAGAGTCACCTGCTTCCATCGTGCGCTTTTGGTGACTGACTATCAAAAGTTGCGCTTCTTGACGAAACTCTTGGACAAGTGCTAAAAAGCGATGCAAGTTCACGTCATCAAGCGCCGCTTCAACCTCATCCATCACATAGAACGGTGAAGGGCGACTTCTGAAAACTGCAAACAAATACGCCAGTGCCGTCAAAGATCGCTCACCACCTGAAAGTAACGAAAGTTTCTTGACATTTTTACCGCTTGGTTTTGCTTCAACATCAATGCCACTGTTCAGCAAATCATCTGGATTCGTCAGAGTCAATCGACCGGTACCGCCAGGAAACAACATCGCAAACAGTTTGGTGAAGTTGTCACGAACATCTGCATATGCAGCAGCAAAATTACTTTGAATCTCTTGGTCAACCTGCTTGATAACTTTCATCAATTCGCGCCGCGAATTCTTGACATCTTCAAGTTGCTCTTCGAGAAACGTGTTTCGAATTTGTAGTTCGGTGAACTCTTCCAATGCCAGCGGATTAATTGGACCCATCAACCTAAGTTCACGCTCAAGTTCACGCTGGCGTGCAAGTGGGTTTGTCCCTTCGGGAAGTTCTGGCAATGGCGTATCAATCGCCCGTTGAGGTTCAACTTCAAGATCGCGACGCAATGTGTCGATCGCTCCTTCAAGACGGACTTTAACCTCGGATTCTTCGAGTTCAATTCTGCGGTTGCGTTCGCGCAATTCTTCGAGTTGCTTCTCATGAGCCGTTCGCTGGCGACGAGATTCGTCAAGTCGTTGCGAAATATCTCTAACCTCCGAACTTTGCCGACGACGCAATTCTTGTAACTCTGTTTGTCGAATTTCAAGCGAACGGACATGGCTCTCGACGACACTTGAAAGGCGGACTACAGCACCTAAGACTGCTTCAACTCGACTTCGATGCTCGGCGGCGGCACTTCGCGCTCCTTGATCAGCCTGCAACCGAGACTCAAGTTCGGCGATTCGTGAGTCAAGAAAACCTTTTCGCTCACGCAACCCGACTACTTTTGCATCGAACTCACGACGACGCAAGCCAACTGATGAAGAACGGTCGTCGATGTCGTCTTGTGATGAGCGCACGCCGGACAACCGCTCGCGCACACTGGCAACCTCAACGCGTCGCAAATTCAACGCCGTCTGTGCCAGATCTAGTGAACTACGACTTGCCACCTCTCGTGCTTCGGCTCGTTCGAGCGCTGCCGAAGTTACAGCATTTGGTCCGACTCGCAAAGACGTCGTTGCTAAACGATCACCTTTGCTGGTGACGACAACAACATCTGGTCGCTCCAGCACAATCTCGACACCACGATCAAACAAATCAACGAACACAACTCGTGCTAGCAGCGCATCAAGTAGCGAATTAATTGCCGTTGTGTTCTCGCCGGCGCGAGCCCGAACGAATGATCTCAAAGAAGTTGCACCCTGCACGGCTACTGGAGCAACTTTCGTTGTCCAATCTCCGAGCGCAACGACCGCACCCATTGCATCCGAAGATCGCAATCGCGTAAGCACATCGCGCGCAGACTGCGAATTCGTCATCACCATTGCGTTCAGTGCGTCGGCAAGACCTGCGTGAACAGCATCCTGCCAATCACTATCTACATCGATTAGTTCGCTGAGTGCGCCAAGTGCGCCAGTTGCATTTGAAAGTGCTCCGAGACTTGAGGAGTTTGCCGCCACAGACGCTCTAAGAGTTTCAACACGAGCAATATCTCCAGATGATGCTGCAACTGCTGCGACCAGAGCAGCATTCGCAGAATCGAGTGCATCCTCTGCTGACCGCACGGCTTGTGCTGCTGACTCGGCGTCTTGTGCTCGGTCAGCCACCAACGCAGCTTCGTCACGCGCTAAATCAAGTTCTTGAGCGGAAGATTCTGTGAGCGCACTAGTCACTCGAACAAGTTCTTCTCGGGCAGTTGCCGCATCAGCCTCAAGCGACGCAACTACACCGGCATCCATCAACTGCCCGCGGTCCCGCTCTACCGATCTACGACGCTCTGCAAGCACGGCGACTTGTCCGCGTGCACGACCCAGCAATTGTTCGACACGAACAAGATCATCACTCGTGCCAGATTCACCGCGCGCAGTTAGTTCGGCTTCGTCAGCCATAACCGCAGTGTCAAGTCCTGAGAGTTTCTGGCGCAAAAGTTTTTCATTTTCCGCACCCTCAACTTTTCCAGTTGCATTATTTTGTAGTCGAGTTTGAAGTGCAAATATTTCTCGACCCGAAATATAAAGCTGCAGCGTCCGCAATTCGGATGCAATAGCACCATGCCGACGAGCCGAGTCTGCTTGACGCTCCAATGGTCTTAGTTGTCGACGAACTTCACGCAACAAATCTTGAGCCCGCAATAAATTTGCTTCAGTGCCCTCTAGTCGTCGCTCAGCTTTTTCTTTTCGCTTACGATGTTTCAAAACTCCAGAGGCTTCTTCGATTATGGCGCGACGATCTTCTGGTCGGGCATTCAACACGGCGTCAATTTGTCCTTGGCTGACAATTACGTGTTGCTGTCGACCGACGCCTGCGTCAGACAACAGATCTTGGACATCGAGCAGTCGACATTGCGCACCATTAATCGCATACTCACTCTCGCCACTGCGAAACAAAGTTCGACTTACAGTAACTTCAGTGAACTCAATGGGCAGTAAGCCCGCAGAGTTATCGATCGTCAAGATCACTTCGGCGCGGCCAAGGGCCGGGCGCTTTGCAGTACCAGCAAAAATTACATCATCCATCTTTTGACTGCGTACCGAAGACGGTGCTTGGGCACCAAGTACCCACGCAATCGCATCAACAACATTTGATTTACCCGAGCCGTTAGGGCCGACCACAACGGTCACGCCGGGCTCAAGTTGCATCACCGTTGTATCAGCGAAGGATTTGAAGCCTTTAAGGGTTAAAGATTTTAGAAACACTCAGTCTGCGAGATTACTTCATTTAGTTGAATTCGGCCCAAATTTAGTGCTGACAAAATGAGCAATAACACGTTGTCCGACCAGCCACAGTAGTCATCAAAATTCGACCCTTTCGGCAGCTCAAACACGGCAAGCCGGCTCGCCCATAGACCCTGTGCTGATCTTGAAAGTTGCCCGTCTTGCCTTCTAGATCAACATATTGGGAGTCTTTTAGCGTGCTTCCCCCTGCATCCACAGCATGATTCAATACTTTCAAAATCGCCGCGTGCAACCCAATCAGCGTCGCCCTTGTCAGACGACCAGGCAAGCGATCCGGGCGAAGTTTCGCTAAGTGCAAAATCTCGTCAGCATAAATATTTCCAATACCAGCAATAAAGTGCTGATTGAGCAATAGTGCTTTTAGATTTCCACGCCGATTCTTAAATAACTCTCGTAAAGTTTCAGGCGTAAAATCGTCGACCAATGGGTCAACCCCAAGATTTGCTAAGTCTGGCATCTGAGTTTTTACCAAATCAGGATCAAATACGACGACTTCACCAAATGTCCGCGGGTCAACAAACCATAGTTCGCTCTCAACAAAGTTATTTTTCGCCAAATGCATCACGACATGTGTGTGCGGTGGACGCAACGCATTAGGTTCGGCGATAATTAGTCTTCCACTCATTCGCAAATGCATCATAAGTTTTTGCCCTGAATCTAGATCGCAAATTAAATACTTTCCACGACGAGAAGCATTTAAAACTTGCACTCCGGTCAGGCCATCAATCAATGCTTCGCGACTCGTGCGACGAACCGTCCTCTCACGACCAACTTCGACTTTGACGATTGTTCTACCAACAATATTTTCTTGCAAACCCCGACGAACAGTTTCAACTTCTGGAAGTTCTGGCATTTCGACTGCGTCAGAACTGCTTGTTAACTCGTCTGCAAAGTGGTGCAGGCTTGTTGGGCTGCTTGCTCTTCAGCAACTTTCTTCGATCGACCACTGCCAGAACCGAGCCACTCATCGCCAATATAAACAGCGGCGAAAAATATTTTTGCGTGATCTGGTCCTTCGTCAGTGACGCGATATTCAGGACTCGTACGACCTAACTTTGCTGACAATTCTTGCAATTGCGATTTAGCATCAAGTTGCTTCAGTGCAGAAATTGCTTCATCAATTGATTCAGACAATAGTGATGAAACAAGTTCGTAAACTCGCACCGAGTCTGAGTCAAGATAGATCGCGCCAAAAACGGCTTCAAGGGCGTTCGCCAAGATTGAACTCTTTTCTCGACCCCCACCTGCTGCTTCACCCCGTCCCAACAGAACAAATTCGCCTAGCCCAAGTTGCGTTGCAACACGCGACAGAGCATTCATGTTGACAACAATTTTGCGCAAGTCTGTAAGTTTTCCTTCATCAAATTCTGGGTAACGCCTGAACATAATGTCAGCCACGACGAAACCAATCACCGAGTCGCCCAAAAACTCAAGACGCTCATTGGATTCAAAGCCTTCATTTTCGGCAGTCCATGAACTGTGCCGAACCGCTATTGCCAACAGCGACTCGTTGGCGAATTTGTACCCTAGTTTTTGAGAAAGCAGCTCGAGCGAAGTCGTCATTACTGCTGCAGGGCTTGTCGGATTTTTCCTACCATGTCGACTTCGACCATTTCTTTTGCAACTTTGATGCCATTGAGCATCGCACGCGATCCAGATGACCCGTGCGAAATGATGCACACGCCGTCGACGCCAAGCAAAATCGCACCACCATAAGTATCAGGATCAAACTGCGCATACAAACTCAGCAAGGCTGGCATCAACGCATCAGCGTGAACTTTGTATTCGGGCTCACCAATCGCCACGAACAACGCTTTGACCACTGCACGCATTGTGCCTTCTAAAGTTTTCAGCGCAACATTGCCGGTGAAACCATCAGTCACAACCACATCAACTTTGTCTGTCATGATGTCGCGACCTTCGACATTGCCGATGAAGTTAATATTTTTTGCATTCAAAAACAATTCATGTGCTTGCTTACGCAATGTGTCACCTTTGCCGGGCTCTTCACCAATTGAAAGCAAACCCACACGCGGGTTGTCAATTGCAAATCTTGCTTTGGCGTAGACGCTGCCCATCAAACCAAATTGCACCAACCACTCTGGTTCGACTTCGGCATTAGCACCGGCATCAAGCAACACCGTAGGTGTCGTGCCTGGAGCAGGTATCGGCGTAGCAATTGCGGGGCGCTTAACACCCTCAATGCGTCCCATCCGCAATAAAGCAGAAGCCATCGTCGCGCCCGTATTGCCAGCAGAAATCATCGCACTGGCTTTGCCATCACGCACTGCTTCGGCTGCACGCACAAGTGTTGAGTCTTTTTTGTTGCGCACCGAGCTAGCCGCGTCTTCGTGCATTTCAATTAATTCGCTTGCAATGATTAGTTCGAAGCCTTCACGACCCGCAAGATCGCTTGGACCAACTAGAACAATCGGTATACCAACAGCCAGTGCTTCACGCGCACCTGCAATTATTTCATTTGGCGCCTTGTCACCCCCAAGGGCATCAACGGCAATCGGCAGCATCGTTAAAACAAACGACGCAAGTGCTCTAAATTAACTCGCGTCAACAACTACGGCGACGCGACCTTTGTACCAACCACAACCGCCACAGACGACATGTGGTCGCTTGGCAACACCACAGCGCGGACAAGAACTTGCACTTGGCGCCTTGAGCTTCCAGTTGGCTGCCTGTCGCATCCGACCCTTGGATTTAGATTTCTTTTTCTTTGGTACTGCCATCGCGAACTCGGCTTTCAGGTATCTATCGGTTAAAAATTCAGATCATAAAACTAGCAAGAAAAACTAGCTAGAACGAGTAGCAAGGCTAGCGTCAGTGGTCGTCTTTCGTGCCACCAGCCTCACGAAGCACATCCAAGACTGCCCACCTGTCGTCTCGCTGTTCTCGAGAACAAGAGCATCGGGCGGTCTGAAGATCTGACCCACACTGCGGGCACAACCCTGGGCAATCGGCGCGACAAAGTGGCGCCAGCGGCACTGCCAGCAACACATTCTCGCGAGCCATTTCAAGTAGATCTAACTGCTCCCCTGTTATTGGATAAGCATCTGGATCGCTGATCACAGCTTGATATAACTCTTGCACCTCAACTTCTGCCTGACCGCTCAGAGGTCGCAGACAACGACGGCATTCAAAGCTCCACTCGGCGCGCAGGCTTCCGTGCACGACAATGCCGTCAGTCAGCGCTTCAAGCGTGAGCGAAACTTGCACTTGTGACCCCACAATAATTCGGGCGTCATCAAATTTAAATATTTCAGATTCAATCTGACGGTCAATTTCGCGAACACTTCCTGCACGGCGAAGAAGCTCAGCAACATTAACGACGAGTGGTGATGCCATTATCTATGAACTTTCAAATACTAAATTATTTTTATTACAGCGTAATTTTTTGATCAGATATTTTATAAATCGTCATCTTGGTCAAACAACTGAATTGTCTCATTCTCAAGTGAAACTTGATTCGGCGGTCGATTCGCCGCCGCTGTCATCTGTACACGACCCTCGGCGACTGTTTTCACAAGACGGTTTAACAACACTTCGAAGCTCCCTAAACGGCGGTCTAAGAAATCTTCAGTCTCGCTCTTCAGTCGTTGCGAGTCTTCATTTGCTGCTTCCTTGACACTACGAGCGCGCGCCTCGGCTGCCTTTACAACTTCAGTGCGTTGCACCATTCGCGCAACCTTGACACGACCTGCTTCTAAAATTTCGTCGGCTTCAATTTGTGTTTTCGCGAGAAACTGATCGCGTTCGGTAAGCATCCAGCGAGCTTCAGTAATTTCGGCAGGCAAACAATCGAGTGCGTCTTGCAAGATTTCAAGAATTTGCTCACGGTTGATCTTTGGAGCACTTGATAGTGGCGCATTGGGAGCGCTCGAAATTAAATCGATTGCATCCCTCAAAAACGACTCGGTGTCACCGAGGCTGACAGGTACGACATCATTTCCGTATTGCACTCCAGCTTCACCAAAGATTTCAAAGTCGTCGTTTGACATCGGCTAAATTCTACTTTTCTCGTTTTGAAATTGCATTCGCAACAATATTTGGGACTAATGCCGAAATATTTCCGCCATTGTGAGCAATCTCACGCACATAACGGCTACTAATAAAAGAGTTTGCGGGCTGAGGGATTAATAAAACTGTTTGAATTCCACTGACCGCAGCATTGGTGTGGGCCATCTGAACCTCAACATCTAAGTCCATTACATTGCGCACACTCTTGACAATGCAATCAGCGCCTAGTTTTTTTGCCGCATCAACAGCGAGCCCACCAGCAGCGTGAACAGAAACACCTTTAATCGTGCTCGTCGAAGACTTGAGCATCTCGACGCGCTCAAAAATGCTAAACATTCCGACAGGCTTATCAGGGTTGTGCATCACCGCGACAATTACTTCGTCAAATAGTTCGGCTGCCTGACGAATAATGTCAATGTGCCCAAGGTGGACGGGGTCGAAACTTCCAGGAAACATCACTTTCATCTGGATGTTTATGGTATCTGCCTCAAATAGGTGACATGGGTGCGCCCGTATCGCTTTGATCGCACTGACTCCCAGCCCTGAATTCCATTGATTTCACGGTTGCTCTCGGCAACTACGAGTGGCGCCGTGATATTGGTTAGTAGCCCCTGCCAATCACGATATTCATATGGCGGGTCAACCATTACCAAATCAATATCAGCAACTTTTGCTGCCGCGATAGAAGCATCACCGCGGATCACAGTTGTGCGATCATCAAGACCGAGTTTTTTAATATTGTCCTGCAAAGTTTTCAATGCGTCCCGATCGCGTTCAATGAAAGTGCAGTGTTTTGCTCCACGCGACAATGCTTCGATGCCTAAAGCACCAGATCCCGCAAACAAATCTAAAACTCGCGCATCAACGATCGCATTAAGACTGGTCAATGCATTGAAGATCGCCTCGCGGGCCATATCTGTCGTCGGTCTAGTGGTGTTTCCCTCTGGAGCCAAAATTTTCCGTCCGCGCAACTCGCCTGCCACCACTCGCATCTCATCACGCTATTGACAAAAAGTCGCCACCAATAGTGGTTGACTTACCTTATGGAATTTGGCCCCGCCGAGCCACCAACCGAATCGATCATTTGTGTTGATTGCGGAGGCACTGCGCATCTGTTAACACACCCACCCGAAGATGGATTGTGGCAAGTTGGTGAGGTCGTCGCCTATCGCTGCAGTGAGTGCCTTGACCGTTGGGATCTCGTACTCGCCCCAGAAGGCGAATAATCAAACTATTCTCGGAACTAATTTTTAAACAGAAACTCTTCTTCGTCTGGAGTCAGCAGTAGATCAATTTCTTCACGAATTTCGTTGTGGCTTTTAAGAGTTGGGTCAGCGTTGATTATTTCGAATGCGGTCGTTCGTGCAAGTTCAATCAAATCTCTGTCAAGGCGCAATGATGCAAGTTTTAAATCGCTTCGGCCTTTTTGAGCTGTATTCATGATCGTGCCTTCGCCACGCAACTCAAGATCGACTTCAGCCAGATAAAAGCCGTCAGTTGATTCAACGAGTGCGTCCACACGGGGCGATGAAATTTCTGGGTTACTCGTTACAAGCCAACACCGCGAAGCAATCGACCCACGACCAACTCGTCCGCGCAATTGATGTAACTGGGCGATTCCGAATCGATCAGCGTCAAGCACGATCATGCATGTCGCGTTTGGGACATCAACACCAACTTCGATCACAGTTGTTGCCACGAGGACATCAATTTTGCGCTCGCGAAATTTAGTCATCGTCTCATCTTTTTCATTAGACGACATTCGTCCGTGCAATAGTCCAAGTTTCAAACCCTTCAACTCGGTTTTTGCAAGCAGTTTAAAAGTGTCCTCTGCTGATGCAACTTGAAGTTTGTCGCTTTCTTCAATCAATGGACAAACCACGAATGCTTGTTGGCCGAGATCCATCGCAGCACGAACTTCACCCCACATTTCTGATTCGGATTTTTTGCCTGCAACCCAAAATGTCTTAATAGGTGTGCGACCTGGCGGCATTTCGTCCAGCACGCTGACATCTAAGTCGCCATAAACCGTCATTGCTGCCGTTCGCGGAATCGGCGTTGCGGTCATAACCAAAACATCGGGTGAAGTATTTGATCTTTCTGATTTCTGCGAATTCGCGGCCTCACCTTTATTGCGTAGCGCAGCGCGTTGTTCTACGCCAAAACGATGTTGCTCATCAATCACAGCCACCCCTAGCGATGCGAACTCAACTCCTTCTTGAATTAGTGCGTGCGTGCCAATCAAAATATCTACTCCACCATTTGCTAGATCGCGCAATAACTCGCGCCGGCGTTCGCTCGTAATTCGACTAGTCAGCAACTCAACGCGTAACTGTCGATCACCAAAAAGATTGTTGGCGTCTGGCACGAGTAATCCTTCAAGAAGTTTTCTTACTCCGGCGAAATGCTGTTCGGCCAAGACTTCAGTTGGCGCCATTAATGCCGCTTGATGGCCCCCCTGCACAGACGCAAGCATCGCCGAAACTGCAACAACTGTTTTGCCACTACCAACATCGCCTTGCAAAAGCCGATGCATCGGATGCGGTGCCGCAAGATCCTGATTGATTTCAGTTATCACTCGGTTCTGCGCGCCAGTCAACGCGAATGGAATCGCCGAAATAAACCGTTGTTGTAATTTTCCGTCAACAGTGTGACGGATTCCAGTGTTGTCAAGTTCAAACGCCCGCTTGCGACCGACCAACACAACTTGCACCCGCAACAGTTCATCAAACGCGAGTCGACGCCGTGCATTTTGTTTAGCCACCATCGTTTCAGGGAAGTGAATCCCCCACAATGCGGCCGTGCGATCAACGAGTTCTAGTTTGTCTATGAAATTAGTAGGCACCGGGTCGCTGAGACCGCGCTCGCGACATCGCTCAAGTGCGTTCTCAACCCAAGTTGCTAGTTCCCATGTTGAGACCTGAGTTTTTTCACTCTGCGGATATATCGGCACAATTCGTCCGGTGCGATCACCGATTAAATCAACTAGCGGATTACTCATTTGCAACACTCCGCGATAAATATCGGGCTTTCCAAACATTGCAACTTGTG
>CAMCUE010000014.1 GCA_945878705.1 Ferrithrix thermotolerans DSM 19514
CAATTAACTACATCAGTCAGTTCGCCAAAGTTTCACAGCACTAATTTGCACGGCGCTAATTTGCACAGCGCTAATTTATCCAGCACAGTAAATCAACAAGTGATCGTCGCCTTTGGGTATAGCACGGTCGTGCGCAAAATGATTCTGGCAATTAAATATCGCAATTTGAGATCATCAATTGCGTTACTAGGCGGGGCATTGGCTAATCGAATTTTTGATGAGACTGCAAAAACTCAGCAGATAGTTTGTTTTATTACTTGGGCTCCAACAACAACTCAACGAAAACTCGAGCGCGGGCATGATCACGCCGAAATTCTTGCTCGATTTGTTGCAAGAGAGTTGAAACTTCCGTGTCGCAGTGTGTTGCGTCGGTTAACCGACCAACCGCAAACTGGTCGATCCCGTGAACAGCGACTTACGGTCCCACAATTCAGTTCTCGTGCGATTGATAATCAGTGCGTTGTTGTGATCGATGACGTCGTCACAACTGGAGCAACGCTTAAAGGGGCATCACAAGCGCTTTACAAATCGGGAGCCAATCTAGTTATCTGTGCGGCTGTAGCATCTACAGTCTTATGGCAATCCTCGACCGAGTCCTGCGAGCTGGCGAAGGCAAGAAAGTCAAGGCCCTAGCCGACATCCTGCCAGATATCAATGCGTTGGCAGCCCAAATGTCAGCAATGTCCGAGGCTGAACTGCGCGGCAAAACTGGCGAGTTTAAGTCTCGACTAGACCGCGGCGAAACACTTGAAGATTTATTGATTGAGTCATTTGCCGTGGTGCGTGAAGCGGCCACTCGTGTTATCGGACAGCGACATTACGACGTGCAACTCATGGGTGGCGCGGCTTTGCACGCTGGTTGGGTTGCCGAAATGAAAACCGGAGAAGGCAAAACTCTCGTTTCAACTTTGCCCGCTTACCTCAATGGGCTTTCAGGCAATGGCGTTCATCAAATCACAACTAATGACTATTTAGCGCAACGAGATGCCGAGTGGATGGGACAGATTCATCGATGGCTCGGTTTGTCGGTGGGTCTTGTGATTGCCGGTCGACGCACGAGTCCCGCAGAAAAGCGCGCCGACTATGCATCAGACATTACTTTTGGAACGAATAATGAATTTGGTTTTGACTATCTGCGCGACAACATGGCCGGCACGCTTGAAGAAAAAGTTCAGCGTGGTTTCAATTTTGCGATCGTTGACGAAGTTGACTCGATTCTGATTGATGAAGCTCGAACACCACTAATTATTTCTGGTCGTGTTGCTGATGCAGCAAAGTTGTACTACCGATTTGCATCAATTGTTCGCACGATGGTTCGTGATGTTGACTACGACGTCGAAGAGGATAAACGAATTGTCGTGCCAACCGAGATTGGTATCGAAAAAGTCGAGTCACAACTTGGCATCGACAACCTCTATGACGAAGTGCAGCAGAACTTCGTTCATCAGTTGCAAGTTGCTTTAAAAGCAGCCGTGCTGTATCACCGCGATAAGGATTACATCATTCAAGATGGAGAAATTAAAATTGTTGATGAATTCACCGGTCGAGTTCTTGAGGGCCGAAGATGGAGCGAGGGCATCCATCAAGCTGTTGAAGCTAAAGAAGGCGTAAAAATCAAAGAAGAGAATCAAACTTTAGCGACGATAACTTTGCAGAACTATTTCAGAATGTACGAAAAACTTTCTGGTATGACAGGAACTGCTCAAACTGAGGCTGCAGAACTAATGAATACCTACAACTTGCAAGTTGTACCGATTCCGACTAATCGCCAAATGGTGCGACTTGATCAGGCTGACTTAATTTTTAAAACCGAAGCAGCCAAGTTTGAGGCTGTGGTAAAAGATCTTGAAGAACGGCACGAAAAAGGTCAGCCAGTTCTAGTTGGAACAGTCAGTGTTGAGAAAAGTGAGAAGTTGTCCCAGAAACTAAAGCAGCATGGTATTCCTCACGAGGTTTTGAATGCGAAACAACATACGCGTGAAGCAATGGTTGTGACACAGGCAGGTCGGCTCGGCTCAATAACTGTGGCAACAAATATGGCGGGTCGCGGTGTTGATATTTTGCTCGGAGGAAACCCGGAGGGTCTGGCTCGTCAAGATGTGCTGAAAGCTGGGCACACTCCTGAAACATTGATGGACGAGTTTGCGTTGCCTGTTGAACTTGAGTTGATGCCACCGGATTTCTTGAAGGCTCGCGAACAAGCGCAAAATTTATATCACGAACTTCTTGAAAAATATACAATTGAGTGCAAAATTGAAGGAGACAAGGTTCGCGAATTGGGTGGACTATATGTTCTTGGTACCGAGCGCCATGAAAGTCGTCGAATCGACAACCAATTACGAGGTCGATCAGGTCGCCAAGGTGATTTGGGCGAAAGTCGTTTTTACTTAAGTCTTGATGACGAACTTATGCGGCTGTTTGCAACTGGCGCTTTGTCTTGGGTCATGGGTCGCGCCTTGCCCGATGATGAAGCAATCGAAGCCAAGATGGTGACCAAAGCAATTGAGCGAGCGCAAACCACTGTTGAGCAACGCAACGGCGAAGTGCGAAAAAATGTTCTGAAATATGACGAAGTGATGAACGAACAGCGCAAAATTATTTATCAGCGCCGAGATCAAATTTTGCAAGGACTTGACCTGAAGTCGGCGGCAATGGAGTATTTGGCTGAGGCAGTAGATGCATTAATTGAGGCTCATTGCGTTGCTGAAGTTGATGACGAGTGGGATGTCGCAGGTTTGGCTCTTGAACTTGTTACTTTCTGGCCGACGAAAATCGTTGCGGCCAACCTTGCGAACTGTGATTCAACAGATGAAATGTACGACCTAGTGATGTTGGACGCCAGCGGATTTTATGCTCAACGAGAAGCAGAGATGGGCGAGTCCGTGATGCGAGAAGTTGAGCGTCAAGTGATGTTGCGAATTATCGATCAAAGATGGCGCGAGCATCTAGAAGAGATGGACTATTTGCAAGAGGGCATTAACTTGCGTGCAGTTGGACAAAAGGATCCACTGATCGAATGGCAACGCGAAGGCTTCGAGATGTTTGGTTCACTAATGAAGGGCATCGCCCAAGACTTTGTTAAATATGTAATGCATGTGCAAGTAGTCAATGACAGTTCAGCGACTGCCGCATTGAGCAATATTCAGCAAACATCCGACGAAAATGTTGATAATCAACCAAGCCAAGTTTCTAAATCTGGCGCAAGTTCGGGCGTCTTTGGTGCACCTGATTGGTCAAAGACACCACGAAACTCTTCGTGTCCATGTGGTTCTGGCAAAAAGTACAAGATGTGTCACGGTCGCGTAAATTAATTCAGTCTTTAAATACGACGCTGTCAGCTAATGAAAGATTTTTCAACAGAACTCAATGAGTTGCGCAAGCGCGTTGATGAAGCATCGGAATATCTAAATGTTGTCGCATCTCGCGGGCTGTTAGTTGAACTAGAAGTCGAGGTCGCAAAGCCAGATTTATGGAACGATCAAAACCATGCAAAGAAGATCAACTCGCAATATGTTGCACTTAAATCCGACTTAGATCAGTTTGACGGGTTGTCAAGCACGGTTGATGACTTGTTTGTATTGCATGAACTTGCTCGTGAAGCCGACGATGCGACGCAAGAGCCTGAACTTGAACGCGGGGTGGCCGCATGTCGATCTCAACTTGATTCACTAGAAATGCGAAGCATGTTCACCGGAGAGCACGATGACTGCGATGCGATTTTGCAAATCAATGCTAAAGATGGCGGTGTTGATGCTCAAGACTGGAGCGAGATGCTGCTGCGCATGTATCGGCGTTGGGCAGAGCTAAAAGGTTTCGGGTTTGAAATTGGCGATATCTCAATTGGCACCGAAGCAGGAATCCTTTCTGCTGACGTGACGATACGCGGCAGATATGTCTACGGGTTTTTAACTAGCGAGCGTGGCACACACCGTCTTGTGAGAATTAGCCCGTTCGATAACCAAGGACGCAGGCAAACAAGTTTTGCCCTCGTGCAGATTTGGCCAATTTTAGATCAGGCCGAACTTGAGATCAATGAGACCGATATTCGCATGGAAGTATTTCGTGCATCTGGCGCTGGTGGACAGCATGTCAACAAAACTTCGTCGGCAGTTCGATTAGTCCATGAGCCAACAGGACTTGTTGCGTCGTCGCAGCAGGAGCGAAGTCAATTACAAAATCGTGAAAGTGCACTTAAGCGACTCAAAGCAATGGTTATTGCTCAAGACGAAGAAGAACGCGCTGCGGCACTTGCTCAAATTGCTGGCAAGCAAGCGCAAGTCGGCTGGGGCAGCCAAATTCGCTCATATGTTTTACAGCCATATCAGATGGTCAAAGATCTTCGAACAAATGTCGAAACTGGCAATGTCACTGCGGTTTTAGATGGCGAACTTGATCAATTCATGGAGGGCTACCTGCGATGGCGCCGTTCTGACAAAGAGGCAACTAATAGCGCACAATAATTCGGTCATCGTCGGTGCATGCCGTGCGCTGGTAAGTTAGTCGCGATGATTCGTCTAGAAAATGTGACGAAGATTTATGGCAGTGAAACAGTTGCCGTAAGAGATGCTTCGTTCGATATTCCCAAGAGCCAGTTCGTATTTTTGGTCGGACCCTCGGGTTCAGGCAAGTCAACTTTGTTGAGACTGATAAATCGACAAGAGCAACCCGAGCGCGGGGATGTGTGGGTTGCTGGACGCAATATCAATGACCTTCCTGCTTCACGAGTGCCATTTTTGCGGCGAAGTATGGGCAATGTTTTTCAGGATTACAAACTTTTACTGAATAAAACTGTTTTCGAAAATGTTGCTTTTTCTCTCGAAGTAATTGGCAAACCACGACATGTGATCGAGCGCCAAGTGCCAGCCGTTTTAGATCTTGTCGGTTTGGCCGATAAGCAAGGCCGTTTTCCTGAGCAGTTGTCGGGTGGCGAGCAACAACGAGTTTCAATTGCGCGCGCTTTCGTTAATCGCCCATTGATTCTGTTAGCCGACGAGCCGACGGGAAACCTTGACCCAACAACCAGTGAAGGCATCATGAGTTTGCTCGACAGGATTAATGAAACTGGCACAACAGTAGTTATGGCAACCCACGACCACCGAGTTGTCAATTCAATGCGTCGTCGAGTTATTCAAATGGATCACGGAGTGATTGTTCGTGACCAAGAGCGTGGAGTTTACGAGTAAATGTTTTCACGAATTAGTTATGCGCTGCGTGAAACCTGGGCGAGTTTTCGTCGCAATCTAACACTCACTGCTGCGGCGATTTTGACTTCTGCTGTTTCGCTTTTGCTTGTTGGCACGACATTTTTGATTCAACGCGCATTCGAGAATTTGCTCGTGCAATGGCGCGGCGATGTCGAGATGATCGTGTTCGTGCGCAGTGATGCATCTGCAGAGCAAATTGGATTGATTGATTCTGTGTTGCGGTCATCACCAACAATTATTGATGTCAATAAATTACTTTATTTAAACAAGACCGAAAGTTACGAAGAGGCAAAGCGAATTTTTGTTGGTGACCCGGTGACGCTGAGCCTGTTGACCCCCGAGTCGATTCCGACGCAGTTCAAGGTTGTTCCACTTTCTGACGACCCACAACTTGTACGATCGCTGAGCGATCAATACCGAACATTGCCCGGGGTTGAAGCAGTAGCGCTTGCCGAAGATGAGTTTCAAGTGATCTCGACTCTTTCTAATTTCATTCGCGTCGTAACTTTGGTGATGTCACTTGTGTTGTTGGCAGTTGCCGTTGGATTAATTTGGAACACAATTCGAACGGCGATGTTTGCTCGGCGACGAGAAATTGAAGTGATGAAACTTGTTGGTGCGACAAACTGGTTCATCCGTGTGCCATTTATGTTGGAAGGTTTGTTGCAGGGGTTGCTCGGTGGAGTTGTTTCTTGTGGCGGTCTGTGGGCATTGAATTCAGCTTGGACAAATGGTGTTGCCGGATTTAAACCTGGTACCGGCATTAGTTCGTTGGTTGTTCCGAGTAGTTATTTGACTTCGGTGATGTTTATTCTGCTCGGTATCGGTGCAGTAGTCGGAGCTGTCGGCTCTGCGATTGCGGCAACGCGCTTTCTTGATGTTTAAATAATTACATGTCAGATACGAATGAGTTTTCGCAAATTCAATACAGCGTCATTGAGAATATCGCGACTATCACACTTAATCGTCCGGAAAAGTTGAACGCGTTTACAAATAAAATGTTGCATGAAATTATTGCCGCTTTTGATTTGACTGACGCAGACGATTCTGTTCGCGCGGTTATTGTTACTGGTGCCGGCCGTGCTTTTTGTGCGGGTGCAGATCTTTCATTGGGTGGCGAAACTTTCAGTCGTGGGGGCAGTGATGTGGAGGGGGTGAGCGGTGTCCCGCGAGATTGCGGTGGGCTGGTGTCGCTGCGAATATTTAATAGCAAGAAGCCCGTGATTGGTGCTATAAATGGCCCGGCTGTCGGAGTCGGTGTGACAATGACTTTGCCAATGGACATTCGCTTGGCCAGCAACACATCAAAGTTTGGTTTCGTGTTCACGCGCCGTGGAATTGTGACTGAGGCCTGTTCGTCTTGGTTTTTGCCTCGTGTCGTCGGTATTTCGCGAGCAACAGAATGGGTTTTTACTGGGCGAATGGTTAGCCCTGATGAAGCCAAAGAATCAGGACTAGTACGAAGTGTTCATGCGCCAGAAGATTTGCTTACCGCTGCCCGGGCGATTGCTGCTGAAATTGCGTTGAACACTGCACCAGTGTCCGTGTCGTTGTCACGACAAATGCTGTGGCGGATGCTCGGGGCATCGCACCCGATGGAAGCCCACCGTGCAGAATCGCGAGGCATCATGCAACGCGGAAACTCTGCTGATGCTCGCGAAGGTGTGACTAGTTTTCTAGAGAAGCGGGCAGCAAATTTTACGATGAAGGTTTCGAGTGATACGCCAGAGATTTTTCCAGAATGGCAAGATCCTGAGTTCAAGTAAGTCGCTGTTTGAACGTGTCGGTGGTCTGGCATTTTTTGAACGGCTAGTTGATCGGTTTTATGAAGGTGTCGCAGTTGACCCAGTCTTAATAGTTTTATATGCAGAACCAAATGATCTTCAGAAAGCGCGGCTTCATCTCACTTGGTTTCTCGCACAATATTGGGGTGGGCCGCCGATGTTCAACGAAAATCGGGGCGATCCAAAATTGCGAATGAGACACATGCCTTTTCGAATCGGCCCAGTTGAGCGAGATCAATGGTTGCTCCACATGTTGGCTGCAGTAAATGAGTTATCGAGCGACGATTTAATTCGCGGTGAACTTACTGACTATTTCGTCAAGGCTGCAGAGCACTTGCGCAACGACACCGGATTGCCGATTTCGTCAGCCGATTATCCGCGCTAGCCCGAGTTAGCGCAGTGCGTAACACGCAATTGCGGCGGCGGCGGCAACATTTAGAGAGTCAATCGCGGGGTTCATTTCGATTCGTACTTGAATGTCAGAAGTCTCAAGCGCTAGTCGGCTGAGTCCCGCCCGTTCGGAGCCAAATACAAGTGCTCTTGGTGCATTTTGCTGAAGCGAAACTTTAGTTAGTTCAGTTGCCGAACTATTGGGGGTAAGCGCAAGAACCGTGTAACCGCGACCCTGCAAAGTTTTTAAAGTTTCAGAGATGTCGTTGCTTCGCGCGAATCGAAGATTGAATGCGGCGCCCATCGAAACTCGAAGCGCTCGGCGTGATAATGGGTCGGCGCTGGTTGTATCGCAGATTAAACCATTCCAGCCAAGTCCGGTCGCACAGCGAACAATTGCGCCGATGTTGCTTGGATTATCGATTGCTTCAGCAACAATCACCCGGGTCGCATTTTCAAGAACTTCAAGTTGTGTCAACGGAGTTGGGCGAAAGAAAACTCCGAGTGCACTAAGTGGTACGCCGAGACCTGTTGCCTCACGACGAATATCAATATCAGCCGTCAGACATTGGCCTCCGAGCGCAGTAATATCGGTGGCAAATCGTTTGGCCTGTTCGCCGTCGCATACAACGACTTCTGGTTTATACCCAGCATCAAGTGCTCGGGCAACAACTAAATCGCCTTCTGCGATGAATCGACCCGCAGCCAATGTTGATCGGCGCTGAGCAATGGTAGTTAGTTGTCGCTCGCCAAGTCGTAGTGGGTCGAGTCGCGGATCTTGGCTAGAAGTAATAGTTGTGATCATTGCGACGCAAATTAATTCGCAAGATTAAAAATGCCAAGGATATTCTGACCAATCGGCATCACGTTTTTCGAGAAACGAATCGCGACCTTCGGTTGCTTCGGATGTCATGTATGCAAGTCGTGTCGCTTCGCCAGCAAAAATTTGTTGACCAACAAGACCGTCGTCAATTGCATTGAATGCAAACTTGAGCATTCGTTGAGCCATTGGACTTTTGGCGTTTATTTCGCCAGCCCACTCGAGTGCAACTTTTTCTAATTCGGCGTGGGGCACAACCGCGTTGACCATGCCCATTCGATGAGCATCATCCGCAGAATATTCGCGTCCGAGAAAGAAAATTTCGCGCGCAAACTTTTGGCCGACTTGTTTGGCAAGATAAGCCGAACCGAACCCACCGTCAAAACTTGCGACATCGGCATCAGTTTGTTTGAACCGAGCATGTTCTTTGCTGGCCAATGTTAAATCGCTGACAACGTGCAAACTGTGTCCGCCACCTGCTGCCCAACCTGGAACAACGCAGATCACAACTTTTGGCATGAAGCGTATTAACCGTTGAACTTCAAGAATGTGCAATCGACCGGTACTTGCGCTGTTTTTATTTTCGTCACCGTCTTCGTATTTGTAGCCATCAGTGCCACGAATTCGTTGATCGCCGCCACTACAAAATGCCCAACCTCCATCTTTTGGCGATGGGCCGTTACCCGTTAATAAAACACATCCAACATCAGTTGTTTGTCGAGCGTGGTCGAGTGCGCGATACAACTCGTCAACTGTGCTTGGTCGAAATGCGTTGCGAACCTCAGGGCGATTAAATGCAACTCGCACTGTGCCGTGCGCTTTTGCACGGTGATATGTGATATCACGAAACGAAAACCCTTGAACTTGTGTCCACTGGGATGGGTCGAAAATAGTCGAAACGCTCACCGTTCTATTGTGGCAGCGCGAGACTTGAATTCGGGTCGGGCCTCAAGAAATTGGCTCTCCCATTGCGCACTCGCCCCATCTGATTGCCGTTTTGTTTGTGGCGCTGGCACAGTTTCTATTGGGGTATTGATGTGGTCCATTATTCGCCGAACTGTGACATCCATGTCTCGGGTTAATTGTTCGTAAGAGACATGTAACGGGACTATTTGATGTTCGGCGAAGTACTTGTCCCAACTTTGATTTGCATTCTTGATTGTTTGAAGTGCAGCAACAATTTCTTGCTCGCTGTAAACCGGTTCATTGGTTGCCGACATGTTGCTATTCCATTGATTTGACTGCTCAGCACGAACCAGTGAAATTGCTTGGCGAACTTCGTTGTCACGAGAGATTCGCACCCATTTGATTGGTGCACCCCAATGATCGGCAGTTAGCCCACGCTGCAACATGTGTTCGTCGTATTGGTTCCAGTGCATTTTGATGCCGAACACACCATTTGAGGTTGTATTTAATTCTGCGGCGCGATTCAGAAATGCGCGCCACGATGAGTCAGAAAAATAGTCAATATTGCGCCACGCATTACGCCTTAAAAGTCTGCGCGCTGTACCGATGACTTTGCCGCGAGTGTTGAGCTTGGGCAATCCATTTTCGTTACGAAAGTTTGTAAAATTCTTGGTATGAATATTTAAATACTCCATCGGCATTCCTGCCATGCCTGTGGCACGAAGAATCGAGCACAGCAGAGTTGAACCCGTTCGATGTACTGAGGCGATCGCCAGCAAGCAGGTTGTCTCTGTTGGGTCCGTCTTTTGCTTCAGCACATCTATATTCTGACAGTTCGCACGACGCGACAAAGGGTTCAAAAAATTTGACAAATTTCACCGGAGACTTGCCAGTGTGCACTGTTTGATCTAACCCTCACTGGTAGCGTCTTTCGGTGTTGTATCGAGATAAAAAATAAAAAGAGGAGACCAAACCATGACTGATCTACTGAGCCGTGAAGAGTGGACAAAACGCTCATCTCAAAAAGTAAGTCGCACCAAACTGTTCATCGACGGCAAATTTGTTGACGCTGCGAGTGGCAAGACGTTTGAGTCAATTAATCCGCGAGATAACACGGTTGCCGCGAACGTTGCCGAAGGTGACTCGGTAGATATTGACCGCGCAGTTGCCGCAGCACGAAAATCTTTCACATCTGGCGTTTGGAGCGAAATGGCGCCAGTCGATCGCAAAAATATTATGTTGCGTTGGGCGCAGCTGTTGCGTGACAATGTAAATGAACTTGCGTTGCTCGAGACAATGGATGTTGGCAAACCTATTGGCGATTCAGTGAATGTTGATATGGCATCTGCTGCTAGCAACTTGCAATGGTTCGCCGAGACGATCGACAAGATGTACGGACAAATTGCACCAGTACCGCGTGATGCTTTGGCGTTAATCGAAAGAGAGCCACTCGGTGTAGTCGGTGCAGTTGTGCCGTGGAACTATCCGTTAATTATTTCTTCATGGAAGGTTGGTGCTGCGCTCGCTGCCGGAAACTCAGTTGTCTTAAAGCCTGCTGAGCAATCGCCGTTGTCGGCATTATTTTTTGCTGAACTTGGTGTGCAAGCTGGTTTGCCGGAGGGCGTATTCAATGTTGTGCCTGGTTACGGACCAACGGCAGGTGCAGCACTTGGTCTGCACATGGATGTTGACAAACTTGCGTTCACTGGTTCAACAGAAGTTGGTAGATATTTCTTAAAATATGCCGCCGAGAGTAACGGTAAATCTGTGTCGCTTGAACTTGGCGGAAAGACACCACAAATTGTTTTAAGTGATTGCTCAGACCTTGATGCGGCAGCATCGGCAATTGCATGGGGTGTGTTTTATAACTCTGGGCAAACTTGTCATGCCGGTACTCGACTGGTTGTAGAGAAGTCAGTTGAAGACGAACTTCTAGAAAAAATCACAAAAGTTGGCGAAACAATTCAACCGGGCGACCCATACGATCCAAAAACTGCAATGGGCACAATTGTTGATAAGACACAATTCGATCGGGTGCTTAATTACATTGACATCGGTAAACAAGAAGGCGCAAAAGTTTTCTCGGGTGGCAACCGTGTTGAGCCAGTCAAAGGTGGAGTTTTTATTCCGCCAACTGTGTTTCGCGATGTAAAGCCAGGCATGCGTATTGAGCGCGAAGAAATTTTCGGACCGGTATTAGTTTCAGTTGCTGTGCAAAGTGCCGATGAGGCAGTGCATGTCGCTAACGACACGCAATATGGTTTGGCATCATCAATTTGGACTCGTGATATTACAAAAGCGCATAGAATTGCACGCAAGTTGCGAACCGGCACTGTTTGGGTTAATACTTTTGATAAGGGTTCAATCACAACACCTTTCGGCGGATTCAAACAATCTGGTACTGGTCGTGATCGTTCGATGTATTCAATAGAGGGATACACAAACCTTAAGACGACTTGGATTCAATTATGAGCAACACTGTTACATCACGCAATTGCGGTTTCATTGGACTTGGACACCTTGGTGTTTA
>CAMCUE010000015.1 GCA_945878705.1 Ferrithrix thermotolerans DSM 19514
CCCGTCGACAAGCACCTCAATTGAGTCGCCTACAGCGTCAATCACACTTGGCAGTAACTCGATGGGTGCCGGCGCGCCGTCAAGTTGTCGACCACCATGATTTGAAAGCGCGATCGCGTCAACACCAAGTGATGCAGCCGTCTTGGCATCTTCGACGCACTGAATACCCTTGAGCATTATGGGCAAGCCAGATTCTTCGCGAATCCATTCAAGATCACGCCAACTGAGTGTTGGGTCAAATTGCGAATTGACATATTCGGATAAATTAATTGCCTTTGAACCATCCACATCTGAGCGACCAGCAACAGCAGAAAATGTAATCGGCTCATTTGTCACGAACTTATAAGTCCATCGCGGATGACGAATGCCGTCGATGAAAGTCTCGAGGCCAATTTTTGGTGGAAGTGTGAAACCACGGCGTACATCACGCTCACGCCGACCAAATACTGATGTGTCTACCGTGACCATGATTGCTTTGTAGCCCGCAGCCTTGGCGCGTTGCACAAGTTCGCGCGAAAGCCCACGATCTCGCCACACATAAAGTTGATACCACAAAGGACCAGTCGCCACTGCGGCGACTTCTTCGATGCTGCGAGTGCCGAGTGTAGACAAAGTAAACGGCAACGAATTTTTACCAGCCACACGGGCTACTGCAAGTTCGCCTTGCGGATGGGCGATACGAGTGAAACCAGTTGGCGAAAGTGCGATTGGAAACGGTACCGGCTGCCCCATGATTGTGGTTGCTGTATCAATCTGCGAAACATCACGCAATACTTTTGGGATTAGTCCGAATTTTGAAAATGCCGCGCTGTTGTTGTGCAGTGACCACTCGTCTTCGGCAGCCCCGTCAAAATAATCGAAAACTCCGCCAGGTAAATTGCGTTTTGCGAGCAGGCGCAAATCTTTGAGGTCACCACATGCGGCTAAGCGACGCTTGTCGCCGTTGAACTCGAACTTGCGCAGTTGTACTACTGAGCGAACTGATTTGAACATGAACCTATGCTAGCGAATTTATAATATCTGAGACTTCTTCGATGGTTGTGCGCGGGTTGATGATGCAAAACCTCAACACCGTTTCTCCGTTCCATGTTGTTGGCACGACAAATGCTCGCCCTTCGCTGAGCATCATGTCGCTCCATTGTTGGTATTGCTGGGGTGTCCAGTCGTTACGTCTAAAAACAATTATCGACAGTTCAGGCTCAAGCAACAATTCGAGAAACGGTAAATTCTTAATTATTTGAGCCGCTTCACGAGTGACCTGCAATGTGATCTCCATTGCTTCTTCGTACGCTTCTGTGCCGTGAGTAGCAACACTAAACCAAAACGGCAGGCCACGCGCTCGGCGCGACAAATGGTGAGCCATATCAGCAGGATTTGCAAGCGAGTCACCAAGATCTTGTTGTTGCAAAACCTCCAGATATTCTGCGCGTTGAGTGTGCGCGCGACGAGCCGTATCTGGATCGCGGTAAATTAGCGCGCAACAATCAAACGGTCCGAATAACCATTTGTGTGGATCAACACTTAAACTGTCGGCCATTTCGATGCCAACAAACAGATGTCGAACACTCGGCGCACATAGTGCGGCAGCCCCGTATGCGCCGTCGACATGAAACCAGGTGCCGAGTTCACACGCTTGCTCGCCTGCCGCTACGAGATCATCAATCACACCGAGGTTTGTTGTGCCCGAAGTTGCAACGATCGCGCAAATTCGTTTGCGATCTTGATCACTTAAATTTGCGATAGCAGCGCGCAAGTTAACGCCTGACATTCGACCCTGTTTATCGGCAACAACTTTGACCACATCGGCATCCATTGCGTTAACCGCCAACCCGACAGATGAGTGAGACCCAGATGAGGTGACGATCAAAGGCCGAACTGCATCGAATTTGCCTTGACCATTTTGTCGCCACCGCCAACGAGCCGCGATCAATGCCGAGAGATTGCCGGCTGTGCCCCCGCTCACGAATACACCACGGCTAGTTGTCGGAAAGTTCGCCAAACTCGCGACCCACTGCAGTGCTTGATTTTCTGCGTAGACCGCACCAGAGCTTTCAAGCCAGGATCCAGCATAAATATTTGAAGCACTCAACACAAGATCAAACAACACTGCACTTTCAGTCGGTGCGCCTGGAACAAACGACAAAAACGATGGGTGATCAACGCTGATACACGCGCGCGACAACTGAGTTGTAAAAATTTCAAGCGCGCGCAAGCCGCCGAGGCCTTCGGGAGTAATTGTGTTACCGACAAGTTGCTGTAACTGGCTAAGAGTTTTTGGACCATCTAGCGGTGGTGGATCAAGGCGAATTCGGTCTAATGCGTATTCGATAACTGCATCTGCCAACTTTTCGCTGTCCTGATCGTGGTAATGCATCCAGTAACCATCGGATTCATTGCCTGAAGAGGGATGCACCGGGAGATTTGTCACCATGATTTCAAAACCACAATTGCGAACTCTACTTGCGACCAAAGGTATTCTCTACATATGACTAAAAAACCAAATTTCAAATTTTTGTATGGCGCGACTTTGACATCGGCTGCACTTATCTTCGGAGCATGCAGTTCTGGTAGTGCTTCAACTTCGACTGCTCTCTCAACTGAAGCCAAAGCCGGGCAAGAACTTGCTTCAGCTTCTGGTTGCGCGAGTTGCCACGGATCTAACGGCGAAGGCCGGGTCGGTGTCAAGTGGATTGGACTTGCCGATTCTCAGGTGACTCTCTCAGATGGCACAACAGTGACTGCTGACGACGCATATTTATACACTTCAATAAAAGATCCGAGCGCTATGCGACGCAAAGGCGTCACTTCACAAATGCCATCTAACAATCTCACAGATGAAGAGATCGCCAGCATCATCGTTTACATTCGTGCGCTTAAAGGCTGATCTCGAAATTTTAATGTTGCAGAATTACGCGAGAGTAACTAGTTCGAGCCACGACTCATTGAAATAATCTTCTTGGCCGTCTGGCATCAATAAAATTTTTGTTGGTGCGAGTTGCTCAACAAATTCTGCGTCGTGACTAACCAATACGATCGCCCCTTCCCAACTCGACAGCGAGTCGGCTACTGACTGTCGACTTGATGGGTCAAGATTGTTTGTCGGTTCGTCGAGCAGCAGCAAGTTGTTTTTTCCGACCATCATCATTGCTAAAGCAAGTTTCGTTTTTTCTCCACCGGACAAAGTCGCTGACTCTTGATAAACCTTGTCGCCAGATAAGCCGAACATACCGAGCATGCCACGCAACTGCGTTTCAGTGAGGCCTAGTGCAGACGGAGCTTGGTCGCGCATATGTTCAACTAGCGAACGCTGTGGAATCAAGTTGTCATGTTCTTGCGCGTAATAACCGACTTGTACATGGTAGCCGTACTTAACTTCACCATTATCTGGTTTGACTTCACCCGCAAGAATTCGCAGTAACGATGTCTTACCTGCACCGTTAAGTCCGAGAACTAAAAGTCTTTCGCCACGACCGAGATCAAAACTTACATCATGAAAAATATCAGGACCACCAAAAGTTTTGCGCAGACCGTTAACGGTGAGAACTGTTTCTCCACAATGCGGTGGCTCTGGGAATCTAACTTTCATCACCCGCGCACCGCGAGCAGCATGCACGCGAGTATCTTCGATCCGATCAATTCGCTTTTCAATGCTGTGCGCCATCGCCGCTTTGCTCGCTTTTGCTCCGAACCGATCGACCACTCGTTGTAGGCGTTCAATCTCTTTACTTTGCTGAGTCGCCTTCTTCGCCTGACGGGCTTCGTCGGCTTCGCGAGAGATGCCGTATTGCGTATAAGTGCCACGGTATTCAACAATTGTTCCTTCAGAGTCTTCATCTGGTCGATCGAGATGCAACACGCGGGTAATCGCTTCGTCGAGCAACTCAAGGTCATGACTAATTACAAGTAATGCACCTTTATAAGATCGTAGAAAATCGAGCATCCAAGTTTTAGCGTCAATATCTAAATGGTTTGTCGGTTCATCCAGCAACAGTGTGTCGCTACCGCTAAAAAGAATGCGAGCAAGTTCAACGCGACGACGCTCGCCACCAGACAACACACCAAGGGCAAGACTCAGACGATCTGGTTTGAGACCAAGACCCGCAGCGATAGCTCTTGCTTCGCTGTCGGCGGCATATCCACCTTTAGTTGAAAAACTCTCTTCTGCTCTAGCAAACTTCGCGACATTGCTATCGCTCGCAGTTTCTTCCATTGCGATTCGAAGTTTCTCGATGCGAATTATCTCATCATCAATACCTCGGCCTGAAAGCACATGTGAGATTGCAGTGCGGGCGTCAAACTCACCAGCGATGCGCGGATCTTGTGGCAGGTAGCCAAAACCGCCCTTGCGATTTATGACTCCCGACTTCGGCTCATTTGATCCGCCAAGAACTTTAAACAGCGTTGTTTTGCCTGCACCGTTTCGACCGACGAGACCAACCTTGTCGCGCGGCATTACCGCAAACGACGCGCCATTGACGACCATCTTGCCGCCAATTTCAACACAGAGATCTTTTACCTGAAGCACCCGTCAAGGCTCGCACCGCTTTAGCCTCGCCACAACCTGCGATGCAATCGCCTATTGTGAATGCCAGTGACTGGTGCAACATTGATCCTCGTAGGTTCGGCTTTGGCAATTCTTTGCATGATGTTCGCTGTTTGGGTAACGAGTTTGGTGATGCGTGACGCATCGATCGTCGATATTGCTTGGGGTTCAGGATTTGTTCTCGTGGCTTGGGTGAGTTATTGGCTTGGTGAAGGCAACTCAACTCGAAGTCTGTTGCTAACAGTACTGACATCTATTTGGGGATTGCGCTTAGCGTTTTATCTAGCAAAGCGCAATCTCGGACATGGCGAAGATTTTCGATATCAATCAATGCGTCGCAAACATGGCGCGCGATTTGCGTTCGTAAGTTTGTATACGGTTTTTGGTGTGCAAGGTTTATTAATGTGGATCGTTTCTTTGCCTGTGCAACTCGGCCAAGTAAACATAGATCCAAGTTTTGGCGTGGTTGGAATAATCGGTGTTGCCGTGTGGGGAGTCGGTATGTTTTTCGAGGCTGTTGGCGATGCTCAACTTGCGAGATTTAAGCGTGACCCTGCGAACAAAGGTCAAGTGATGAATAGTGGTTTATGGCGCTACACCCGACACCCAAATTATTTCGGCGACTCATGTGTTTGGTGTGGGCTTGGTCTGATTGCTGCCGAATCACGAATCGGAATATTCGGTCTGATCGGCCCTGTGCTGATGACTTTTTTGCTTGTCAAGGTTTCAGGTGCAGCACTTCTTGATCGGGCAATGCTTAAGCGCAAGCCTGGCTACGAAACTTATGTTGCCACCACTTCGGGGTTCATCCCTCGCCCACCCCGCCAACTTAATTAATTGTTTTAAGGCGCTTTAGGGAGTTCGCGAAGCACATAAACTCTCGTGATTCTGCCGAGCACATTCATCGGCTCACGATGCAATATTTTCTCCGTGATCGCCTTTTCGCCTTCAAGTGTTGTTGCAACAACTTCATATTTCGTTTCTTTTGGAACTAGGTCGTAGAAATGTTGACCCGCGTGAACTCCCAGAATTCCTGCCGCTGATTCGTTGATTACTTCGTTCTTTTCCATCCACACCGCCATGTGCTCGGCAGCATTGCCTTGTGCACGCAAGTACGACATTCCCAACAAGGACACTGCAGCGAATCCCAGCAAAGTTACTCCAAAAGCCGAATTGCGCACTCTTTTCGAAAGTGATCCGGCAGCATCAATAATCAATAACAGCACTGGCGGAATCAGAATGATGATATATCTCTGAGTTGGAAGCGTTGTCGAAATCATTATCAAACTGGGGATCATCCCAAATAGTAAAACCTTATGAAAACGTCCTCGCCCGCGTAGTGAAGAAAGAATCAAAAACAAAAATACCACGCCGCTAGAAAATCCGATCGTCTGAATAATTCGAAGCCAGAGAATGCTGAGTGGAAAGCCGCCGCCAAAGTCCATTTCATCGACAGCAATACCAGATAACAGGAAACCTAAAACCACTGTTACCAAGAAAAATAATGACAAAAATATCTGAATAGAAGAATTTTTGTATCGTTTGAAAATAAGAATTAATGGAACAACGCCCACGCAGAGACCCAGAAAAGATATGTACTTTCCAAGTGTGACTAGCAATTTTTCTAGGTTAAAAAAGTTAGGTCTTCCATCAACGAACCCGCTTGAAATAAACACTGAATATTTCGTATTCACCCACCAGATGTAAAAAGCCAAAATTGCGCCTGGCACAAATAAATAAACAGCAATCTCGCGGGCAATAGTTTGTTTTGATTTATTGACTTCTTTATCATCTCTGATAATTACAAGTGCCAAAAATGCGGCTCCAAAATATGCCGGCATGTACTTCATAATTACTGCCAAGCCAAAAACCAAAGCTGCGACTAAAGGTCGCCATAATGTCTTATTGCGACGCTCCATAGCGATCGCAATTGCCAACATCAGCAAACCAACAGGCAGGACATCAGCTGTGCTTGCGGTTGCGAATGCAATTATTAAAGGATTTAAGATAACCAAACCTGACCAGAAATAAAATAGAGATCTGGTGTTAGCCCAGCGCTCCCGTGTCAACATCCAGGCAGCAACAATGATCATCAATCCACCACACAGTGATGGCAACTTTGCTAGCCAGAACCAATCGTGATAACCAACGATTTTGTAGAGCAACGCTAAGACGAATGAATAGCCCAAGGGGTTGGCTTGAACCGCAAAATAGATGTCTATTAAACCCGATTGACTCGGATCAGCTAGCGCCCGAGCAGCCATCGAAAATGGATACTCAAGGTTGACATAGCCGCGACCCATCCACGGGGCATAAAGCACCAACATCGCGAAAAGTGAGTAACAAACTGGGGTGTTGCGAACGAAAAAGGACTTCATGTATTTACTTACAACCCATCGAGCGGACGACGGGATTTGAACCCGCGACCCTCACCTTGGCAAGGTGATGCTCTACCACTGAGCCACGTCCGCAATTACTTAAGGATTAGAGTTTAGCAACGGGTCGGCAGTACTCAACAGTTCATTATTCAGCTTTGTTGAGTTAGTTAACCGCACAACCCCAGCGAGTGACGCAAGCACCACTACCCCGCCAAACATCTGAGTCAATGAAATCTGTTGTTTATAGACGAGCCATGCGCCAGTGGATGAGATTACTGGGCCAAGTAACAGGATCATTGATGAGACCGAAGCATCGACATATTTCTGCGCCCAGATCATAAAACTGTGCCCAATTGTGCCTGAGAAAAGTGTCATTGCGATCAAGAAGCCAAGGTCGCGCAATGAAATTTCGAGAATGTCGTGACTCGTAACTAATGCATACGGCACAACAACACAAACTTGAATAACACTCACACCGAACAAGAACTGCCAGGTATCAACGCCATCTACGCGACGACGTTTCGATGAGATGAAATAAAGCGTCCACAGGATTGCATTTATCAGCGCAAGAAAATCACCGTGCAAAGTAGAGCCGCCTGTGTTGCCGGCACCGATAACAATCGTCAGTACCCCACCAAAACTTGTCAATGCAAGAACTATTTGCAACCCAGAAACCTTTTCTTTGAGATATTTAGGGGCCACGAACAAAACCATCGCTGTTGAGATGTTTCCGATAATCGTGGCATTAGCAACTGAAGTCGTCGTGATTGCAGTGAAGCCAGAAATTGTCGAGGCACCAAATAACACTCCAGGTACAAACACTGATTTCAGCAAGCCCTTATTTAGACGCGAGCCATTGCGTCGAACGAATAAATAGAGCAATGGCGGCCAAAATAAAACCCGGTAAAACAAAATTGAATTAATTGAAATTGCAGGAGCCAAAAATAGTAACGGCCCGATACCCCAGGCGAACACTGCAATAAAAACTGCGATCACCGGCACCGCAGTAATTTGCTTGCGCGCGAACGCCAGCAACTTCATTTTGGTTTATCGGGTGAACGCAAATCTATACGCAACGTGAGAACACCTTCTTCTATTGTGGCGGCAGCGTCGCTGAGCATCGCGAAGTCTTGAAAGTCGAGTTGGGCCTGGGCAAGAAAATGCTGTCGTTCTTCGCCTGCCACTGGCGGCAAAGGTCGACGCTTTACCGACGCGGCCCGCTCACGAAATCTTGCAATCATTTGTACGGGGTCAAATGCTTCAGGCATAACTCAAAACTAGTTGCTAGTTGACTTTGGGACTTGCTTTGATGATGACTTAACTCGAACCGATTCCAGCATCTGATCTTTCGCTCGATCACTGGACGCTACGAACTTTCGGTCGCCCATTATCTCAAGTGACGCCAAAACTTCTGGTTCAGGACGTGATGCGAGCCAAAACCACACGGTCACCCCAACAAGAGCGAGGCCAAGTGCGATCATCCCTAGTCCGAGGAGTTGCAAAGATGAAGAAAAAATCGGGTTGCTACTCATTTGTGCATCTAATCCTAGATCAAGATGGCAAACTATTCGGTAGTGAATGATGGCGTAATAAATGCAATTTCTATAGTGGCTTTCTTTTGTGTGGGCTTCGGTCTGTTGCGATTTGTCAACCGTTTCGAAACACAATGGGTTTCACGGGATGGTCTTAAATTTACAGCGAAAGTTTCTCTAGACAGCGCGACCAGCGAGAAATGGATTGATGTCAAAGTTCTGGTTGATGGCGGGTGGTTGATCATCTCAGGACGAGGAAGAAGAGTCAAACAAATCCACGGCAAATGGAGACTTGCTTATTCGGCAGACTCAAATGATGCTCGGAGGCGGCAGTTTGTAATCTCACGAAAAGACGATCCGAAAGTTACGGCTGCGCTTCGCATCCCTGCCGCTAGTCGCTGTGTGGCGATACTTGAAGCGATGGTTAGTTGAAATCTCGCAATAGAACTGTTGCTAAAGCGAATATCGTGCTAGAAATTCAGCAACTGGTCTGCCGACTTGATCTAAATTAATTAAAAATGCGTCATGCCCATGCGGAGAATCAATCTCGAGGTATTCACACGATCCGCCTGTCTGATTAATTAAATCTCGTATCTGCTTCTGCTGATATGTCGGATAGAGAATATCGCTCGAGATACCCACGGATAAAACAGGCGCCGTAATACGAGAAACTGCCGTCTCTAAGTTTCCGCGACCGCGGGCAACATCGTGAAGATCCATTGCCTTACCAATAATTAAATAACTATTCGTGTCAAAGCGCCGAATCAGTTTGTCTCCGTGATGGTCTAAGTAGTTCTCCACTTCAAATTTGTCCCACAAACCAAGACCGTTGTAGTCGGCATCCATGTCGGCAAGTTCGCGACCGAAACGATCAGTGAATACGTTGTCGCTACGAAATGTAACTTGGGCGACCATGCGCGCAATTGCCAAGCCTTGCCACGGGCCTTGTCCGACCTCGGCATCGTAGTAATCGCCACCATTCCACTTTGGGTCAAGACGAATTGATCGGCGACCGATTGCTCCCCAGGCAATTTGTTGAGCGGTGGCTTGCAGACAAGTGGCGATCGGTACGAGCGTGCGCACGCGATGCGGAAATGTAATTCCCCATTCGAGCACTTGCATTCCCCCCATTGATCCACCAACGACTGAGTGCCAAACTTCAATGCCGAGCATGTCGCTAACACGAACTTGAGCGCGCACCATATCTCGAACCGTGATAACTGGAAATCGCGAACCATATGGTCTGTCATCTATCGGATGTGGCGACGCTGGACCGGTTGAACCTTGACAACCACCCAAAGAGTTAGTGCACAAAACGAAATATATATCTGTATCAATCGCGCAGCCCGAGCCAACTAAACCATCCCACCAACCTGGAGCTGGTTGTGATTCTTGTGCGCTGCCAGCGGCGTGAGAATCACCTGTCCACGCGTGACACAAAAGAATTGCATTTGATTTGTCTGAATTTAACTTGCCCCAAGATTCGTAGGCGATTGTTACTTGTTGCAGAGTCTTGCCACTGTCTAACGCCACAGGTCGATCAGTTTGAAAGTCTAAAAACTTTCGACTACCAAAAGGAGAGCCAACACGCCATGCACCAGTTGCGGGATAATCCTGTCGCATCTTTGGTTTCTCCCTTCTGTTTAGAAAAGCAGAAGTTCAAAAACTTGAATCAGAGTTTGGCCGTTGCTCCGCAGATGCGGAACCACATCCCCACCCGAAGGTGAGCTGGCACCGTGGGCTCTAAACCCCGGTTGCCGGACCAAATTGGCCACTCCTGATGCAACTTCTTTCGCTCCCACTTTCGTGGCATTGCCTTACTAATGATAGCGGGATAGATTGAACGACAACACGCGAGCGGAGTTGAGACCTATTCGTGTTTGTCAATAGCACAGGCTGCTGTGCCGCCTGGAAGATGCTGGCGATTTTTAGCGATTACTTTATAGATTCCCGAAGAAATCAGTCGGATCACAGGCAGGTCAATCAATACCCCCAACACTGGCCACGCACCACCACCACTTCGCAAAAGCGCTGCGACTGCGCGACTACCCGAACGAATTTGCCCTTGACTAGAAATCCATTGCAACGCCTGATTGCACTGCTCGGTTGTTAACCCAAGACTTTCTAAATCAGCCTTCTGGTGTGAAATAATTTTTGCCGAAGTTGAGATTCGTTTTTCAATAAAATTTACACACCGCAAACAAAACGAACAATCTCCATCCCAAACTAAAACAGACTCAAGATTTGTTGGTTTGATTTGTTTGTCGGTAACGACCATGGATTAGAGATTACTTGCAAACTGCGTGCAGATACGATTAGCCGAGATGTATAAATTTTTGTGGCGTCCGTTATGGCTCTTGTTGCATGTGACTGTCGTCCTAACTGTTGTACTGATGATTAACTTGGCTTTTTGGCAATTGAGTCGCTACCACGAAAAAGTTGATTTCAATGCAAATGTCAAACTTCGAACTAGCGAACCTATTGTGCCGATTGAAATGTTGCTTGAAAAAATTGCCGGTGGCTCTGAGACCCCAGCATCGGTTGAATGGCGAACGGTTGTCGTAACCGGCGAGTACCTCAACTCAGAAACGATTACAGCAGTCAATCGTGCCCAAGAGGGGTATGCAGGTAAAGATCCACTGACTCCCGTGCAATTAGCGAACAAGCAACTGATCTTGGTCAATCGCGGATTTTTGCCACTCGTCGAACCAGTTGAGGCTGCACCAAGCGGCAAAGTTCAGATTGTTGGGCGCGTAAGGGCAACTGAGACGCGACGACGGTTTCGCGTTAGTGACCCGAGCGTGGGCGAACTTTTAGAGGTAAGCAATATAGATTTGCCAAGAATAAGTCGACAGATGCCTTCTGAACTCGCGCCGATTTATGTTGAAGTACTGACATCACAACCTCGGGATGCCGTTGCATTGTCGCAGATTGCCGAACCTGCACTTTCTACAGGTTCGCATTTGAGTTACAC
>CAMCUE010000016.1 GCA_945878705.1 Ferrithrix thermotolerans DSM 19514
GAATTAAATATAAGGGTCGTCCAATTGCGTTACGAACGACTACGCCGAGATACTCGGCAAGAATTCCTAACGAAAATAAAATTGCTCCAGTCCCAGTTGTCATAAAAACTATTACTGTTGTCCAACCTTCAACCGAATAACCGTGTGCAACCTTCCCGTAAAGGGCATAACTTGCATAACTCAATCCAACCAAGAGTGATGCCAGTCCGATAAAACTTACGAACCGAAGTGGGCGCGTTCCCGAACTAAGCACAAGTCGTAAAAAGTGACTCAACAATCGGCGAAATGTGAATCCAGTTTGGCGGGGGTATTCAGCACGGGGTTTAATCTGGCAGGTGACCGAGCGATCAACAACCCAAGTCAATGCAACATCCAGATAAACACCTGATCCCGCGTATGCTCCTACGCTTCTACCAATTTCTCCAGACATCAATCTGAAACTACTGAAAAATTCCCCATCCCCTGGGGAGAGAATTTTTGTGTACAGCCACTTGGCAGTGGCTGAAAAAAAGTTTCTCCAGCGCGAATGAGGTGCACCACCGTCAAACTTTCCGTAAACCAATTGTGAGTTTTGTTGTATCGCCGTGTCTAATAGTTTTGCGATATTTTTTGGATCATGTTGCCCATCTTCGTCGAGTGTGACAATCCACTCGGAAACACTTGAAGACATACCTGCCAAAGTTGCAGCGTGTTGACCGAAATTGCGCGACAACCATACGGGACGAATCCAATCATATTGATCACTCAAATTTTTAATTACTTCAGCCGAGTTATCTGGCCCAAAATCATGAACCAGCAAGACTTCGCTTACAACATATTTCAACCCAGAACCAGTAACGGATGGCTCTATATAATCAGCAAGTTCGTTGACTAATTTGGTTATGGTTTTTTCGCCTTGATATACGGGTACGACGACCGAAATAGTCGCAATATATTGATCGCTAGATTGCTGCTCCATTGAGAATAATCTTAACTGCAATGATGATTCAGAAACCCGCCTAGCGTAATAGCGTGGTTCTAAATGACTAACGACAATCTTGGAATCGACTTAGACGCAATTCGTGCGGCTCGCGAGATTGGGCGTTGCGTTGTTGAGCACACACCAATAACACCTTCAGCATATTTATCTCATCAATTCGGCGGAAAAATTATTTTGAAGGCAGAAAATTTGCAACGAACTGGAGCTTTCAAAATTCGTGGTGCAATTAATAAATTACATCAACTTGGGGATCGTGCAAAAAACGGCGTTGTTTCGGGAAGTGCTGGTAACCACGCTCAAGGACTCGCATTTGCCGCAACTCATTTCGGTGTTAAATCTGAAATATTCATTCCACTTGGTGCATCACTTTCAAAAGTTAATGCTTGCAAAGGTTACGGCGGAATAGTTCTAGATGGGGGCGAAAGTGTTGACACCGCCGTTGCTGCCGCAAAAGCACGGGCACTTGAAACTAATATGGCATTTTGTCATCCGTATGACGATGTAGATGTGGTCGCAGGTCAAGGCACACTCGGCCTTGAGTTGCTAGAAGATATACCAGACCTTGCACAAGTAATTATTCCACTTGGTGGTGGTGGATTGCTTTCTGGCGTGGCGCTGGCGATTAAGCAACAACGCCCTGATGTGCGAATTATTGGTGTGCAAGTTTCGTCGTGCGCCCCCTATATTTATGGCAGCGCCCCGAGTGGCGCTGTGCCAACCCTCGCCGATGGAATAGCTGTTAAACAACCAGGCGAGGTGACTCGACCATTGATTGAAACCTGGGTGGATGAACTTGTCGATGTCGATGAAGACAGCGTTGCCGATGCAATGATGATTTTGCTTGAGCGATCAAAAATGTATGTTGAGGGTGGAGGCGCAGTAGGTGTTTCAGCGCTTCTCGCATTGCGCGTCAAGCCTGCCAAGAGAGGTTCGACATGTGTTGTGTTGTCTGGCGGCAATGTTGATATGGGCTTGATTCCAAACTTGATTCGACGGCACGAAACTAAGGCTGGGCGTCGAGCGCTTCTATTTGTTCGGGTTCCAGATCGACCGGGGGCTCTTGCAAATTTTTTGGATGTAATTGCAAGATCAGGGGCCAACCTAATAGAAGTAAGTCATGTTCGCGAAGGCTTGAATCTTCGCGTTCGCGAAACAGGTGTGCAGGTAGTGCTCGAAGTTCGAGGTCTAGACCATACGACTGAAATTATTTCAGCGGCAAAGACTGCTGGGTTCGACGTTTCTCAAGTTACAAATTAGGTGCGATGACACCGATTATTTTACTTCCAGGAAAATTAACAACCGAATCTAAAGGTGTTCGCGGTGATTCGTATTCAACAGGCAGGCTTTACAGTGACGCGATCGCTAGCGCCGGGGGCGTTGCCTTGCAAGTTCCCCCAGTGGCGCAAAGTATCAATACGGCAAGTGATCTTGTTGCGCGGTGTGATGGCGTGTTAATTCAAGGTGGCGGTGACATTGACCCGAAACTTTACGGAGAGAAACAACACAGCGACAAAATTTACGGCATTGTCAAAGAACATGACGAACTCGAAATTGCAATCGTTCATGCGGCAATTCAGCAAAATAAGCCAGTGCTTGCGATTTGCCGTGGCATGCAGATTCTTAATGTCGCTCTAGGCGGAACCTTGTATCAAGATCTGGGCGAGGTGCTTGCAGATGGCGAAGCACATTGGAATACCTATCACGAAATTTTGCTAACCGCTAACAGCCGAGTTGCTATAGCCATGAGCACAACTTCGCCTAACAGATCGCATTCATTTCACCATCAGGCACTCAATAAAATTGCCGATGATTTGGCAGTTACAGGTCGAGCCCTCGATGGTACGGTCGAGGCTGTTGAACATAAATCTGCAAAATGGATTGTTGGCGTGCAATGGCATCCAGAAGACGACGCTGCGATCGAACCCGAGCAGCAAAACTTATTTGCGGCTTTTGTGAAGGCTGCTAAGAATTAGTCGCCTGTAACAAAATAATTTGCTAATAAATTATTTTGAAGCGAGCTGAGGGAGATTTGAAGTTAAGTCAAGCAACAAACTTGGCAAGACGCCAATCACCAAAGTAACCACAACCGCGATGGCGATTGAAATTGCAGAAAAGAACGAAACCTTGAACGGCTCGGTTGTCATCGCCTCGCTCGACCACATACTGACCATGATTCGTAAATAGACGAACGCTGCGATCACTGCACAAACCATTGCAATCACGGCTAATCCGTAGCTACCGACTGCAACCGCTGCCTGAATTATCCCGAACTTGGCAACGAAGCCGCTCGTCAATGGCACACCCGCTTGGGCTAGTAACAGCACCGTCATCCCTAGCGCAAGTAGCGGTTTGCGTTTTCCGAGACCTTTGAACGCATCAAGAGAAGTCGCTCCATCATTTGTGTTTTGAGCAACAACGGTAACGACACTAAATGTGCCGACGACTAGCGCAGCGTATAACGCAACATAAACTCCGATCGCGATCAGCCCATCTCCGACATTGGGCGATGATCGATGCGAAGAAACTTCTAGACCTACAAGGATAAAACCAGCATGACTGATAGACGAATACGCGAGCATTCGCTTGACATCTACTTGGATAATCGCCACTACTGATCCAACAATAAGTGTCAGTGCAGACAACACACGCACGACTGGTCCCCAATCGTCGGCTCGTGCTGGAAATGCAGTAACAAATACGCGGACAAGAGCGACTAGTGCGGCGACTTTTCCGACGGACGCCATAAATGCTGTAACTGGTGTTGGCGAACCTTGATAAACATCGGGGGTCCATGCTTGAAACGGCACAAGTGAAACTTTGAAAGCAAATCCGATGAGCATCAGACCGACACCAACAAGTAACAGTGTGTCGTTGCGCGGAACAGTTATATAGGAATTCAAAGCAAGATTTATATCAACCAAACGAGTTGACCCCGTTGTTCCGTAGGTGAGAGCAACCCCATATAAAAAGAATGCCGAGGCAAAACCACCAAGGATAAAATATTTCAATCCGGCTTCTTGACTCTCAGTGCGTTTTCGATTGCTCGCGGCCAGTAAGTACAGCGAGAGGCTGAGAGTTTCTAATCCGAGGAATAAAACAACCAAATCATTGGACGCCGCCATCACAATGCCGCCAATGGCTGCCGTCAAATAAAGTGCGTATATCTCTGGTGAGTCAGCATTTTCGCTGGCAAGATAATCACTTGTCACGAGACTGACTAAAACCACTGCCGAACAAATCGCTATTGAAGCAAGCACGGCGAAATGATCAAGTGCAAGTGCACCACCAATGAGAAGTTTCGGACCAGAACTAGAAATATCTCGCCACAATAAAACCAACAGCACGGTCGAGGTCAGTGCAATTACTGCGCTGGCTAATCCATAACCGCCACGTCGCCACTGTGGTGTTAATGAACCGACGAGCAATAACAGCAGTGCCCCACCGAGCAGAACAACTATTGGCGAAACCGAGAACCATTCAATTGCTGGTCCAACAAATGTTGCTACTTCATCGTTCACTTAGTTTGTCCTTCTACGTGACTAATTAGCGCAGCCACACTTGGTTCAATTCGATCAAGAACTGGCTTTGGATAGATACCAGAAACGACGATGATCGCGACAAAGACCGACATCAATAACCCTTCACGAATTGTAATTTCTTTAAAACTTGAATTTGCTTCATCAGGTTCACCATGGAATACGCGCTGATATGCCCAGAGCAAATAAAGTGCTGCCAGTACTACTCCGACTGTGGCGACAACTGTCCACCATCGTGCTGGACCAAATGAACCAATCAGAATTAAAAACTCACCGACGAAGCCGTTGAGTCCTGGCAAACCAACCGAAGACAACATTACAACTGTAAATACGCCGGCAAATATCGGTGCGACATGTTGAATTCCGCGAAGCTCTGAGATTTCACGAGTATGTCGACGCTCATAAATCATGCCAACGAGCAAGAACAACGCTCCAGTTGAGACTCCGTGATTTACCATTTGCATCACAGCACCAGTGACGGCCTGTGAACTCAATGCGAATGTTCCGAGCACGATGAAACCAAGGTGAGCAACCGATGAATACGCAACGAGTCTCTTGAGGTCGCGTTGCATCGTTGCGGCGATTGCGCCGTAAATAATTCCGATTACGGCGAGAGTAAAAATCGCTGGTCTTGCCCACATCGCCGCTTGTGGAAATAAGTAAACTCCGAAACGCAGAAAACCGTAAGTGCCCATCTTCAGCAACACACCAGCGAGAATTACTGAGCCACCAGTGGGTGCTTGGGTGTGGGCATCAGGTAACCAAGTATGAAATGGAAACAGTGGCACCTTTACTGCAAATGCGATCGCAAAAGATAAGAACAGCCATCGACCTGCGGTTGTTGAAAAATTCGCACCTTCGGCAATTTTGACGAGATCAAATGTCACTATTCCAAGGTCTCGGTGTGCGAGTACGACTGTCGCAATTATCCCAACGAGCATGAAGGCTGAACCAGCCATTGTGTATAGAAAGAATTTCAATGCCGCATAAATGCGTTGGTCGTATCCCCAGCCAGCGATTAAGAAATACATTGGGACTAAAACAATTTCGAACATCACGAAGAACAGAAACAAGTCAAGAGATAAAAACGAACCCATCACACCGGCTTGCAACAACAACATCCACGCAAAATATGAGGTTTCGTCGTGATGCGGGTCAATGCCAACAATTACTAATGGAAATAAAATTCCGGTTAGTACTACCAAGAACAGTGAGATGCCGTCAACGCCAAGGTGCCATGAGATTCCCCACTGGCTGATCCACTCGTGTTGCGAGACAAACTGAAACCCAGCCTCGCCAGACTTGAAAACACCAAGCAGCCAGAGCGACAACGCCGCAGTTGTAACACTTGAAATTAGTGCGCTGAGTTTCATCCACTCTGGTCGAGATTTACCGAGTAGCGCGACAACTATTGATCCAATGACTGGCAAAATCACAAGCATTGTCAGAATCGGAAAGTTCAGAACTTCGGTATTTGCGGAGATCACAACAGTGCTCCCCGCAACAAGAACCAAGCTAGAACGACAACGGCGCCGAGACTAATCAATAACGCGTACGCTCGAACGAATCCATTTTGCGCACGACGCAAAGAACTTGCAATACGCCGAATAACTGATCCGACTCCATTGACGATGCCATCAACGATGTTGGTGTCGATCCATGCGAGCAAATTAAAACCTGCCACGCCTGGGCCAGCAATAAGCCGACTTGCAGCAGCATCGTAATACCACGCTTGCTCAAGAACTTTTGGCTCAACCACTTTTAACCAAGACTTTGCATAAACAGCAACCGACGCGGCGATTCCAACTATTGCAACCACGATCGCCACAACAAGCAATAAATATTTATTTTGATATGCCCAAGTCTCGTGAATGTGCGCCTCAGATTCTTCAACTACAGGTGCGAGCCAGCGTTCAAGAAAATTGAGGTTCTTACCGAACGGCAATTGCATTGCACCGCCGACTATGGACAGCAAAGATAAAACTACAAGTGGCGCCAACATCACTTTCGGGCTCTCATGCGGAGTGATGTCGCCGTGCGCACCGTGTTCGGCGCTGTGATCGTTCCAATTTGCTTTGCCGTAAAAAACCATGATCACTTGGCGAGTCATGTAGAAAGCTGTGAGCAGTGCAGTTATTAATCCAACTACATAAAGACCGCGGTTGTTGGCATAAACATAGAGCAAAATCTCATCCTTCGACCAGAAGCCAGCAAACGGTGGCACGCCAGCGATTGCTAACCAACCAATAATAAAAGTGAATGCTGTAACCGGCATTACCTTGCGCAGTGCACCCATCCGACGCATGTCTTGCTCATGATGCATGCCGTGAATTACAGAACCTGAACCGAGAAACAGCAACGCTTTGAAGAATGCGTGAGTCACCATGTGAAAAATTGCAGCAACATAGGCACCTGATCCGACTGCTAAAAACATGTATCCCAATTGTGAAACGGTGCTATACGCAAGAACTTTTTTAATATCGTTTTGCGCAACGGCGACTGTTGCTGCATACAGCGCAGTGGCTGCACCAACCACAGCAATCACTGTCGGTGCCCACTCGTATGACGCGTGCAGAATTGGACTCATTCGAGTCATCAAGAACACGCCTGATGTAACCATCGTTGCTGCATGGATTAATGCTGAAACTGGTGTTGGTCCTTCCATTGCATCTGGCAGCCAAAGATAAAGCGGAAGCTGAGCACTCTTGCCACATGCGCCAACGAACAACAACAACCCGATTGCTGTTGCCGTAACTGGAGCAAGTGCACCACTATGCGCAGATTCATTTATTGCCCCGTATGACAGCGTGCCCAAACTATGAAAAGCAAGAAACATTGCGGTCATCACACCAAAGTCGCCGATGCGATTAGTTACGAACGCCTTCTTGCCAGCGACTGCCGCACTGTTGCGGGTATGCCAGAACGAAATTAAAAAATAGCTACATGCACCGACACCTTCCCAACCTAAGAAAGTAACGAGTAGATTCTCGCCAAGCACCAGCATCAACATGCTGAACACGAAGAGATTTAAATACAAAAAGAATTTTGAGAATTTGGCGTCACCATGCATATAACCAATTGCGTAGAGATGAATCAATGTTGAGATTCCTGTAACGAATAGCGCCATCACAATGCTGAGTGGGTCTGCCAGCACCGCAAGATCAACTTGTAGCGCGCCAACACGAATCCAAGAAAACAGATTGACAATATGGCTGCGTTCTTCTGCAGGAAGACCCAGCATTTCAAAGTACGCGAGAACTGTGATTAGAAATGATGAAGCAGTAGCCGTGGTCGCGACCCATCCTGCGCGGGGGTCACCGAGTTTTCGACCAAAAACTAGATTGATCATCGCCCCAGCAAGTGGCAGTACTGGTATCAACCAAATCAAGTCGAGCACATTTAACCGTTCAGTTCGGTGAGATCGTCGGCAGTTACAGAACTTCGATTTCGCATAATTGCCACGATGATGCCAAGGCCAACTACGACTTCGGCAGCAGCCACAACCATTACGAAAAACACGATTGTCTGACCGTTGATGTCGTTGAGTTTTCGTGCCAAAGTTACGAAGCTCAAATTCACTGCGTTGAGCATCAACTCAATACACATAAACATCACAAGTGGATTGCGACGAACAAGTACGCCAAATGTTCCGATGCCAAAAAGTATCGCGCTAAGCACGAGATACCAAGTAGCGGTTGGCACTAACAAGGCAGCGATCACTTTGAAGTTTCCACTTCGACTGATTTAATTCGTCGAGAAAGAAGCACGGTACCCACAACAGCAACAACTAACAGCACTGAAGTGACTTCAAATGCAACAACATATTTAGAAAAAATTGACTCGGCGAGTTGTGTTGTATTGGCGTCTGTGCCTGTATTTAAATCTGGAATATTTATTCCTTCTCCTCGTTCATGTAGCGCACCGCTGCCGGTGGTGAATGCAGCGACAAGAATTCCGATTAGACCAAGACTGACGATTACTGCAAGCGGTCGTTGCGCTGTAAGCGGCTCGGTTCGAAGATTCTCGACACGGTCAACGCCGAGCAACATGATCACAAACAAAAACAACACGACGATTGCTCCTGCATAAACAATCACCTGAACTGCGGCCAGAAAGTGTGCCTCTTGGGCAACAAATAAAACCGCTACCCCGAACAGCGTCAGGACAAGACTTAATGCTGCGTGCACGGGATGACTGCGGGTTATTACGCCGACTGCACCCACAAGAATCATTAGCGCGGCACAACCAAAAACAAAAAATTCCATCTATTCGCTCTTATCTTCTGCAGGACGCACGCCGTGACCTAGTTCGCCACTCCATGACACGACACCAACAAAGTTTGCATCGCCTGATGCTGCTGTCGCCCGCATCCAGCCCGACGTGTTCTGATCTTCACCTTCGCGCCAATCTTCCCAAGCAAGTTGCTGCGGTTTGCCTGAATTGTCAACAAGAAGTTCGTCTTTTGTATAGATCGCATCTTTGCGATTTGTAAATGAAAACTCAAACATTTTAGTTTCGGTGATTGCTTCTGTCGGACACGCTTCAACGCACAGGTCACAGTGAATACATCGCAGGTAGTTGATTTCATAAATCCAACCGAATCGTTCGCCTGGTGATGTCGGGTTCGTTGGATCGTTGTCGGCGCCGCGAACGTGAATACATTTTGCTGGACACACTGCAGCGCACAATTCGCATCCGATGCATTTTTCCATTCCGTCTTCGTAACGATTGAGAACATGTCGACCGTGCATTCGTTCTGGCTTGTCTAACTTCTCGTCCATTTTGACGGCACGCTTCTTATTTCGACGAAATACACGACCACCTGAATATTGGGTGGTCACACGATTCTTCTCTCCGCGTTGACGAAGCGTAACTATAAATCCACCGAGGTAGCCCATTAGAACATCGATCCTTGAATCTCACGCTCGCGCGCGCTCTTTGAAAATGCTGCTTGTAAAAGTAAATAACAGGCCACCATCACAACAACCGAAGAGCCTGTCACTATAAAGATGTTCCAATCATTTTGTCGAGCCAGGCGCTGTGAAGCCAGAAGCATGAACCAACCAAGTGATCCCGGGATAAGAACTTTCCATCCAAGATCCATAAGTTGGTCATATCTCAAACGAGGAAGAGTTGCTCGGAACCAAATATAGATATATAAAAACACGAGAACTTTGGCAAGAAGCCAGAAAGTACCCTCAAGTGCATTCGGAAGCAATGGAATATCAAATACAAAATTACCAAACGCAACAGGTTGTGGTCCACCAAAAAATAGTGTGACAATCAGTGCCGACATCGTGACTGTGTTCATGAATTCCGCAAGATAGAAGAGTGCAAACCGAATTGATGAATATTCGGTATTAAAGCCACCGACAAGTTCTTGTTCTGCCTCAACCAAGTCAAATGGTGGTCGATTCAACTCGGCAGTTGCTGCGATCAGGAAAATAATAAATGGAATGAAACCAGTTGAGATCACATTCCATTGGGTAATTGTTGTTTGGGCTGCAACAATACCACTTGTTGAAAGTGTGCCAGCGAGCAACAACACCGACGCAAGAGATAAACCGAGTGCTGCTTCATAACTAACCATTTGTGCTGAAGCGCGCACAGAACCAATCAGCGGATATTTAGATCCACTTGACCAACCAGCGAGCATGATGCCATACACCGCAATCGACGAAATTGCCAGAGCAAATAAAACGCCAATCGGTGGGTCGGCAAGTTGGACTTTAGTTACATGACCGAACCAGGTAACTTCACCACCGTTTCCATTGCGAAAGTCGCCACCTAGCGGAATGATTGCAAAGGCCAAAAATGCCGGCACAAACGACAAGAACGGTGCGAGAGCAAACACAAAACGGTCGGAGCGATTTGGAATTAAGTCTTCTTTAAAGAACAACTTGATTCCGTCGGCAAGAGTCTGCAGTATTCCGAATGGACCGGTTTTATTTGGTCCGATTCGATTTTGCATTCCGGCGATCGCTTTGCGCTCAAACCACACCATCAACATTGTGGCCAACAATCCGACGATGAAAACAACAACAACTTTCAACAACACGATCAGCAATGGAGCCCACAGCAGATTGTCGACAAGAAGCTCGTCAAGAGCGATCATCTGAGTTGCTCAATCCGAACATCAACTACATCTGAAGTGATGTCTAACAGCGGTCGAATATCGACGCTCGTGTGGTTGTATGGCAACCATGCGGTTCCACGATGCACGCCACTGTGGGCATTTACTGGCAGCACAATACTTTTGTCATCAATGCCGACTCTGATATTTGTGCCGTCCACTACACCGATTCGAGCCAGATCAAGTGGGCTGACATAGATTGCTGACTTGGTGATGATTCCGACAAGTGAAGGACTGGTCGATGTCGATTGTGCGTTGTCATACATCGTGCGAGAAACAATTAATCGATAACTATATGAATTTCGCTCTACTAGAACTACCGAAGCCCGCGAAATTGTTGCTGAAGCTTCATTTACCATCAACACACCGTCGCTATTAATCACTGGATTGTTTGCACACGAAGAAAACTCGGCGATGCTTGAGGTCATTTTTTGATGCAACTGATCAAGGCTTGATACCCCGAGATCAATGCCGAGACTCAGTCCAAGTTCAGTTGCAATCATCCAATCTGGACGAGATGTACCACGCGGGGTAATCTGCTGCGTTACATTGCTGATTCGTCCTTCAAGATTGGTAGTCGTACCTGCTTTTTCTGTAAATGTTGCAGCAGGAAGAACAACATCGGCATTGCGGTTCGAACTATTTATAAAAGTGTCGATGCTGATCACGCTTCTGGTTCGATTAAATGCTCGAGCAACAAGATCTGAGTCGGCAACATCAGCGAGTGGGTCTGCTCCAAGCAGAATTAGGCATTCTATTTTTCCAGCTG
>CAMCUE010000017.1 GCA_945878705.1 Ferrithrix thermotolerans DSM 19514
CGAAGCCAAGATCTGTGACTCACGCAGCCACGGATAATACATATACGGAGTTTTTTTAGTGCTAAGTAACGTCCTAAGCACTGGCCTTTGTTGATCGAAGTTAGCTCCCGCAAATAGGAATTTGTTGGAGCCCAATAGAAAGTATTCACCCATCCCGCCATTACCCAACTGAACGAATAGTTTAGCATGAAATGCTAAACCAATATCTCCACTGAAATCCTGCGAGTACTTCCTGGCGCTTGTTAGCTTAAACTTGTGATTGGCAGCTATTTTTAAAATCTCTGATAATCCTGCAGAACTTGAGCAAACTATTATTTCTATATTATTTCCTAAAATATTTCGGAGCTGCTTATAACATTCGACAAGACTTTCGGTGGTTTCATTTTTGTGAGTCGCAGACTCTGAGCCGTATCTAATTTGCCAGACAACATAAGGATTCGCTGGAGAAACTTTTGGAGGAGTGAAATCATTTTTATCTAGTAGCAATTCATTACCGAACCATTCTTTCTGATACAACAAAATCAACAGCCATTGAAGATTCCAGAAATCAAGTTTTCGGTCTAACGTTTTCTTTCTAAAAATTACAAAATTAAACTTTTCGTCAAAGTCAATTTCTTTGAACGAGTTGGCTAAAACGACATTAACTTCTGGATTATGAACTATGCCCGAGGCGAGCAACACATATTGGTGAGTTAAGACCTGAATTTCCTCAGGAGTCATATTCCGCCAAAATCGCCCGAGTTCATCAGCAACAATGACGAATTTTACCAAAAATCTGCTCTGAAGTACTTTTGCTAAGAGTAAATACTTAGAAAAATCTCCGTAGCTATTAGGCCCACACTTAGCATCAAAAACAATCGTTACTTTCCCTCCGTTATTTTCAGATAAATAAATATTTAAACTAGACACCTCATCTCTTAATTGCTCGTATTTTCTAAGACCAGAAAAAAACTCTTCTAACGAATCACTAAAAGCAGGCAAGAGGGTGCAGATGGGTCTACCTAAGGACGACTTTGATGCTTTTAGACAATAATCTGCAATTTTTAATCTGGTTGTCATCTCAAATTCCTGGTCAACTCTTTCTAATTCAATTAATTCAACAAAGCATAGGTGAGCTACTAAGGAATTAACTTATTTACTAAAAAAGGCTTCCACATTTTTTGATTTTAAGAATTTTTGATTTGGACCTTGCCAAGGTAATAGTCTTCGCTGAAATAGCTTCAAACCAAAGTAGTTTTCGTTCCATCTTTTTATTCGTTTTTCTGAATAATCAACCAGGCAAAATGGCTTCTCAGAGAACAGGGCGAATTCGGCTAAACCTCCTCCACCTATTTGGAAAAACAAATCTGCGCCATTAACCAAGTCGATATCGCCTAAAATGTCACATGAAAATAAACGTGCACTTTTCACATTTAACTTTTTCGCAGTGGCGATACGCATCACTTCTGAGATTTTTTGGGGAGTCGACATAGTAATTAATGTGATGTTAAAACCAATAATCTGACGAACCAAGTCATAGCTTTCCTCAAAACTTAGTGAACCTGGTAAGTCAAAGTTATGTCCGCGATGAATGTGCCAAGCAACATATGAATCAGGCAAAGCCTTCAGTTTGGAGTAGCTCTTTTTACTATCTAATAGAACGCTGTTATCACACTTCATGCTTTTAAAGAGCGAGATATTGAGATATTTTAGGTCCCAATATATTTTTTTTCTCTTCTTGACATAGTCAGCAAATACTGTGTGACCACCACGCAAAACTTCTAATAGTTGTTCAAACGAATAGTGATGATCAATTAGTTCGTAAGTCATTCCAGTTACTTGCACAGCCATGATTTTGAAATCTTCGACACAGCGATCTTGAGCACCATTCTCTAGAACATTCCACTCAGATGAAAATTCATTAGATAATAAAAAAAAATTTGTCTGAAATTTTGAATTCAGTATTTTAAATGCAAGCAAAAATGCTGTGAAATCTCCATAAGTTGGAGGTGTGCAACGTAAATCACAAACTAGGTTAATTATCGGTCGCGGACTTTTAGAAAGATATCCGATAATTTTGTCTTCTTCTTCCTTCACTCGCGAATAAACAAAGCCGGTTCTATCAACCGCTCCCAAAATTGGTACAAAATCAATGATTTTGCGCACCGTATTGCTTCTTTTTGACAAGCTACGAACTTTTCTGATTATCTTGTGCCATTTCATAAAATCGTCCCTCGCTAGTCGGCGAGCAGCGAGTCAACATTCAGGCCGCCGTCTTTGTAGCGCTTTACAAGTTCAGTTGTCAGTGCGTCAATTGATGTGAAAAGTGTTTTTCGCTCCACGGATTGAGAAGACTCAAAACTTGAAAGTCGTTCGACAACTGTCTCAAGTGACTGATCATCAAGAGTTCTAATCTCACCAAAACTAATCTCTTGACAAATTTTCTCTAGTTCTACAACCAATGGGTGCTCGGTTGAAATATTTGGCTCACGAGGTGGACGAGATGATCCGCCGCCATGCTCTTGACTAAAGACATTTGCGATATCGGCAACACTGATTCCTGATGCGGGGGTGCCATCAACACGGCGGCGTTGCTCGTCTCGCGCCAAGTCACATCGACCTTGGGCCATGCGACGCACAAATGAAATCACATCCTCTTGCATCTGTAGTGCGGCACGAGCCACTCTAAGTTCTTCAGTCGACATCGATTTGGCGTTTGAAATATCTGTCACAAACATCCCCCAGATACTGGGGGCAATACTGCCACTTCGTCGGCATCAACGACCGCAGTTGCCCCGACTGCTTCTTCGCCGTTTAACCAAACTCGACAACTGCCAAGCACCTTGGCGAATTCACTGCCAAATTGAGCCTTGGCATTGTTTAATACCTCGTCAACGGTGCATCCTTGAAATTCTTGGCTGGCAGTGCCGGCAGCTTGCCTCGCTGATGCAAAAAGTAGCAATCGCGCCATGCACTAAGCGTATCTAAGCCACTACCCTGCGTTGAGTGTCTGCGCAGGTTGATTCGGGATTGAGCACTAGGTTGCTCGTTTTACGACACGGTCAATCTGAATGGAATGCTCAAGGTCGGTGGCAAGGACAAGCCGATATCGAACTAACTGAAGAAGGTATTCGTCAAGCACATCAGGCTGCGAAAAAAATTGGAAAGTTTGATTTGATCGCTGCAAGTAATTTGCAACGCGCGCGTCGAACTGCAGAAATAATTGCAGATAGTCATGGTTTCGACGATGTAATTATTGATGACCGTTTAAAAGAATCTCATATTGGGCCATGGGAAGGTTTGACATACGACGAAATTGAATCTGGTTGGCCAGGATATTTAGATTCTCTTAAACAACCAGAGGGGTTTGAACCCAACCAAAATGTTGTACAGCGAATGACCGCGGCGTTTATCGATATCGCCGACAAGTGTCGCGGTGGGCAGGCTCTCGTGATTAGCCATAGCGGGGTTATTCGCACGATTCGACGTGAACTAAAAGTTAAAGATTTACGACTAGATAACTTAGGTGGATGTTGGTTTGATGTTCACCCTGACGGTCGATTGACTGCTGGGCGAATTGTTGCTGTAATCGGCGAACTTAACTCAAGTGAATCGCTCTAAAGTAACTCTGTGCTTGGTCGCTGGCTTGATAATTCTTTTTCAAGTATCGTCAAAAAAAACGTAACTACATTGACAGTTGCCAGGCTGTCAACAAACGCCTGCTACAGATTTACTCCACCGTTCGTGGCAATCATTGCCAAGGGTTTCAATGTTTCGCTTTCGGAAATTGGTATCGCATTAACCGTCTCTGAGTTTTCTGGCTTACTGTCACCATTCATTGGTCGCTTTGTTGACCGGCTTTCCCGTCGAGTCGCAATGCTTGCGGGATTATTCGGAATTAGTTTTGGCGCACTTCTCGCGGCAGTTTCTCCAAACCTCATTGGTTTCACAATCGGGGTGACGATGATTAGTGTTACCAAAAATTTCTTTGACCTCGGAATGTCTGGCTGGATCGCCGATCATGTGGCATATGAAAAACGCGGTCGAATAATTGGCCTGACCGAAATTTCTTGGGCGCTCGGATTATTGATTGGCGTTTCTGGGATGGGCATAATTACTGCTTTATTTTCTTGGCGTGCTGGTTTTACTGCCGGTGCGATCGGCGTTTTGATTTCTACAACATTTATTGCGTCTCGAATCAAGACAGAACCACATGAGGTCTCGTCGCGGATCGCCGACGATGGAGTGCGCCTCAGTGGACGAGCCTGGCTTGTTGTTGCGACAATGTTTGCCACGATGTGTGCGAGTCAATGCATCTTTATAACTTTTGGCGCATGGCTAGATAACGAATTTGGATTTGGCGCACTCGGTATTGCTGCCGTTGGTTTTAGTTTTGGACTGGTCGAACTTTATGCTTCGCTCACGAGTGCCAACAAAACAGATAAGTGGGGTAAAGAAATCAGCATTGCAATTGGTGCGCTGATCATGGTGCCCGGCGGTCTGGTACTCGCAGTTGTTTCACATAACTTAGTTTTGGGATTACTTGCACTAATGGTTTACATTTTGGGCTTTGAATTTGCTGTTGTCAGTATGTTGCCACTTGCAACTCATCTGGTTCCAAAGCGTCCCGGAAGTGGTCTTGGCTTAGTAATCGGTGCTGGCACTCTCGGTCGTGGAGTAATGAGTTTTATTGCAACCCGTGCCTACGAATCAAACAACTCAATTGCGATGCCGGCACTGATTGGTGCTTTCTCGGCTTTGATTGCAGCGTTGTTGATGTTTTCGTATTATCGGCGCGGCGGTCTAGTTCACACGGTCTAGTTCACACGGTCTAGTTCACGCTGACTAGTTTTTTGAACTAGCCAGAATATTTATTTGTAATTGGCAATCGACGATCTTTGCCAAATGCCTTTGTACTTACTCTCACACCAGGAGCACCCTGTCGACGCTTATATTCATTTATGTCTACGAGTCGCGAAATTCGCTTAACAAGTTCAGCGTCGTATCCAAGCGCAATTATTTGTTGTGCCGTGCGGTCGTCTTCAACATATAACTCAAGAATTGAATCTAAAATGTCATACGACGGCAGACTTTGATCATCGCGTTGATCAGGTCGCAACTCTGCAGATGGTGCTTTATCAATTATTGCTCGCGCGATAACTTCGCGTTGAGACTGTGAATTAATGAACTCACACAATTCATAAACTTTAGTTTTAAATAAATCTTTAATTACTGCGTAACCACCTACTGAGTCGCCATACAAAGTGAAATATCCAACAGCAGTTTCACTCTTGTTGCCAGTTGTTAAAACCATCCAACCAAACTTGTTCGATAGCGCCATCAGTGTCGTACCGCGCACACGACTTTGCAGATTTTCCTCTGTCAAATCTGCTGATCGATTTGCAAAACTCGGCTCAAGCATCTCTAAATACGAACTAAAAGCAGGTTCAATTGAAATTGTTTGCATTTCAACGCCAAGGCAAGAGGCTAAAACTTGCGCATCGGTGCGCGAACCATCCGATGAGTAACGCGACGGCATCGATACACCGTGTACATGGTCTGCACCGAGAGATTCAACCGCGATTGCTGCAACCAGCGCTGAATCGACTCCGCCCGATAAACCGATTACGACGTCAGTAAAACCGTTTTTCAAAACATAATCGCGAGTGCCAAGAACTAGTGCCGCGTGAATTTGTGCAATCTCGGTCAAAGGCTGACTAGTCCTGCCGACGGATTGAGTCGGCAAAGGCCCAGGCTTCGTGGTTGATTTTGGTAATGACAAATCACAAACAAGCAACTCTTCAACAAACTGGGCAGCACTAGCAACAAGCGATCCGTCTCCTGACCAAATCGTTGAACCGCCATCAAAAACTAGTTCGTCTTGTCCGCCAACTTGATTGACATACGCGATGACACATTTATTGTCACGCGCCCGAGCACTCAACATTTCGTGGCGCACATCAAGTTTGCCCCCATGAAATGGTGAGCCATTGATATTTATATTCAGAACCGCACCTAACGAAGCTTGCTCTGCAACCGGACCATCGGCTTGCCAAATATCTTCACAAATGGTTACACCAAAACAAATATCGTTCACCGTGAACAACGGATTTGCTACTCCGGGTGTGAAATATCTTTGTTCGTCAAACACGTTGTAGTTCGGCAGCAAATGTTTTCGGTAGACACCAAGTACGGCACTGTTTCGACACACGGCCGCTGCGTTAAAAATGTCTCCCGAATCAGCATCTCGATCGACAAATCCGATTACAGCAATAGTGTCACCGACGGATTTAACTACTTGCGCGAGTGTTGACAAGTTGTCGTCAACAAATCCTTGTTTTAAAACAAGATCTTCAGGCGGATAACCAGTCAGAGACAACTCAGGAAACGCCACGAGCTGACAGTTAGCCGCAACAGCCTGGTTGTAATAGTTAAGAATTTTGGCGGCGTTTGCCGAAAGTGCCCCGACTGTCGGGTTGATTTGGGCTAACCCAACGCGAAGTTTGGCGAAATCAGCCACAGAATCAGGCTAGCGAGAGAAAACTTCACACGCCGTTTACATTCGGAGAATACTTCAGAAACAACAGTCAGTGAAACTAGAAGCGTTACAAATGCGCCAGCGTGGCACATTTCTTACGAAGGGAAACTTCATGGCATATCAAGCTGAGTACATCTGGATTGACGGCGTCGAGCCAACACCAACTTTGCGATCAAAAACAAAGATCATTGAAAACAATTCGAAGGCACTTCCAATTTGGGGATTCGATGGTTCTTCAACAAATCAAGCAACAGGTGAAGCATCTGACTGCATCCTTAATCCAGTTTTCAGTTGCAAGGATCCCATTCGTGGTGGAAAAAATATTCTCGTGATGTGTGAAGTATTAGTTGCCTCAACTGGCAAGCCTCATCCGACAAACTCGCGAGCAGCATGTGCCGTTGTTACAAAAAAATATGCGGCCGAAAAAATGATCTATGGAATCGAACAGGAATACACAATGATGCGACTTAACGGTCGTCCACTTGGTTTTCCAGAACTTTCTGGTGAACCAGAGCCACAAGGTCCTTACTACTGTGGCGTAGGCGCAGGCCGAGTAATGGGTCGAGACATAGTAGAGATTCACACAGAGATGTGTCTTGAGGCAGGTCTACATATTTCAGGAACTAACGCCGAAGTTATGCCTGGTCAATGGGAGTTTCAAATCGGTCCAGTTGATGCACTGCGAGTGAGTGATGAACTTTACGTTGCTCGTTGGCTGTTGCATCGGATAGCCGAAGATTACGACGTAGTTATTTCGCTTGATGCAAAACCACAACATGGAGACTGGAACGGCGCAGGTTGCCACACCAACTTCTCAACAAAAGATATGCGGTCAAACTACAAAGCAATTGACGAGGCATGTCAAGCACTCGGAACGAGAATCAACGAGCATGTCAGCAACTATGGTCACGATATTGAAAGCCGATTGACTGGCAAACACGAAACTGCGCCGTACAACAAGTTCACATATGGTGTCTCAAACCGAGGTGCTTCTGTGCGAATTCCGTGGCAGGTTGCTCGTGACAAAAAAGGTTATGCGGAAGACCGTCGACCGAATGCAAATATGGATCCGTATATCGTCACACAATTAATTCTTGAAACAGTGTGTGGAAACCCAAAGATAATTAAGACTGGTAAGACCGCACCTAAGAAGCCTGCGAAGAAAAACGCTCGAAAGAAATAATTATTCTGCCGTCGTTACCCGAGTAATTCTCGCAGTAACGACGGCAGACTATATTCATGCTTTCTAAGCGAAACTGGTGCTGAGATGATTGAACAGCAGCGTGATTATGTATTGCGAACTGTTGAAGAACGTGGCATTCGTTTGGTTCGCCTGTGGTTCACAGACGTTCTTGGAAATTTAAAAAGTTTTGCGATCAGTCCGGCCGAAATGGAGAATGCACTCAACGACGGCATGATTTTTGACGGCTCGGCGATTGATGGCTTTAGTCGTGTGCAAGAAAGTGATGTGCTTGCACTTCCAGATGCCAACACATTTGAAGTTCTTCCTTGGGTTGACCCAAAAGGTGCAGAGGCTCGAGTGTTTTGTGACGTCGCGAAATTAGATGGCACACCGTTTGATGGGGACCCGCGCCAAGTTTTACGGCGCAACTTGAACAATGCGCGCGAACTTGGCTACCAGTTCTATGTCGCACCAGACATTGAATATTTCTATTTTGATCCTCCGGCAGTTGATTCACGACCTGTTCCACTTGACGAAGGTGGCTTCTTCGATTTAACAAGCACCGACATCACGAGTTCGCTACGCAAAGAAACAATTCGCACATTAGAAACAATGAGTATCCCAGTTGAGTACAGCTTTCACGAAGACGCCCCTAGTCAACATGAAATCGATCTGCGCCACACCGATGCATTGACAATGGCAGACAGTGTGATGACTTTTCGTTTGGTCGTCAAAGAAATCGCTGCGCTCCACAATGTGCATGCAACTTTCATGCCTAAGCCACTTGAAGGTGTTCAAGGTTCTGGGATGCACTTGCACTTGAGTCTGTTCAAAGATGAGCAGAATGCATTTCATGATGCCGATGATCCATACAACTTGTCGCAAACAGCAAAACAATTCATGGCTGGACTGCTGCGTCATGCCGCAGAAATAACAGCGATAACAAATCAGACCGTGAATAGTTACAAACGACTTGTGCCAGGTTTTGAAGCACCCGTACATATTTCGTGGGCGCGAAATAACCGCAGCGGTTTAATTCGCGTTCCGATTCAAAAGCGCAACAGCGAGAATGCAACTCGAATTGAATATCGTTCACCTGACCCAGCGTGCAACCCTTATCTCGCATTCTCGGTGATCCTTGCTGCTGGCTTGCGCGGAATAAAAGAAGGTTACGAACTTCCACAAGAAGCAGACGCCAATCTTTTTGAAATGGGCGATGACATGTTGGCGAAACTTGGCATAGAACAACTTCCTCAGTCAATGTCTGATGCATTGCGCGTAATGGAGCGCTCAGAACTTGTTGCCGATGCACTTGGAGATCACATCTTTGAATGGTTCTTAAGAAATAAGCGTGCAGAGTGGCGCGGTTACAAAACGCACATCAGTCAGTACGAACTAAATCGCTATCTGCGCTCACTTTGAGAAGAAAATGACTAACGACGCGACTCGACTTCTTGCTGTATTTCCTGATCCTGCGCCGATAGACGTTGCTCGAACTTTAGACCTCTCTGGGTATTTGTGGAAGGCAGTCAAAAATAATGACGCAATTGCCCAACTTGAACCAGCAAACGGTTGGGCAGGGGCCGTCGTTGAATGCAGTGAAGATCCTGAAGCCGGATGGGCGATGTGTCGCGCGCTTCGCCGACGCGAGTTGCCGGTTACTCGAATAATTGTTCTCGTCAGTGGCGCACAACTTGCAGATCTTGAAATGCGTGACGATCTGTTTGATGACTTTTGCCTTGCGCCGATTCATCCGCGTGAACTTGACTCGCGTCTGAGGCATCTTTTCTACACAGAGTTATCTGTGTCGCGAGAATCGTTAATTGAATACGGCGGCCTGGTGCTCAACACCGAAACATATCAAGCAACATTTAGTGGCAACCCCCTTGACCTGACATATATGGAGTACGAGTTGCTCAAATTCTTGGCGCAAAACCCTGGCAAAGTTTTTAGCCGCGAGATTTTGCTATCGCGTGTTTGGGGATACGAGTATTACGGTGGTGCTCGCACGGTAGACGTTCACATTCGTCGGTTGCGTGCAAAATTAGGTGAAGAGCACGCCAATCTGATCGAAACTGTGCGCAGTGTTGGCTACAGGTTCGGGCAATCTAAGTGGAGCTAAAAAATACTGTTGAATAACGACAGAATTCCGAAAATGATGAAGAATACGCTCGCTGCGCGTTGAACCAGTTGCAATTTAACTTTTCGTTGCAACCAGGCACCGGCCGCAACAGCAATAGCCGACACTGTGCACAACGCAGTCGCAGCACCAATCGCAACACCCAGTGAATCACCAGTTCTAACAGCAAAGCCAACTGTTGCAAGTTGAGTCAAGTCTGCAAACTCGGCTACCAAAATTGCCGAAGTCGAAATATATACGACTTGAAAAAAATTTCGTGAGACTTTTATTTCGTCTTGCTTTTCTCGTTTATCTCGGGACGAATGAAACATCAAAATACCTGATCCTAAAAACACAAAACCGACGACGGCATGAATAGGTCTTTCTGGCAATTTTGAAAGTGCTGATCCAAATAAAACTGCGACTGTGACATGAGTGCAGTAGCCAATGCTCACACCAATCCAAACCGCTAGCGGTCGGCGCATACGAGTTGAAAGCATCAAAGTTGCAAACATTGTTTTATCGGGGAGTTCAGCCAAGAAAATCGCCACAAACACCAGCACCGCATTACCCAGCATTAGGCAATTTTACGCGAAAACAATGGCGATACGAAAACAAATGAAGACTCAAAAACTGACTCAACCGAGTTTTTCTAAGCGAGACTATAAGAAGTGGCACCGACTAAAACTTCAGTTACACAAGTTGATTTAAGTCTGACTGGTATGTCGTGCAATGCCTGCGCCGCCTCAATTGAAAAAGGTTTAAACAAACTCGACGGTGTAACCGCAACGGTAAATTTTGCGACAGAGTCAGCGCGCATCAAAATCGAATCAACGTCGATTGTCCCTGGCGCGTTGATTGATGCAGTCATGGCACTTGGTTATGGTGCACGCCTGCTGGCAGACACAACTCCCGAAATGCTCGAAACCGAAAATAACGATCGAGTCGCAATGTTGTTGACGCGACTGACCGCTTCAAGTCTGCTCGCACTTCCTGTTGTGTTGTTGTCAATGATCTCTGATTTAGAGTTTCGAAATTGGCAGTGGCTTGCACTTGCACTTAGCGCTCCAGTGGTGACTTGGGGTGCGTGGCCGTTTCATCGTGCTGCCCTGATGAATGCGCGTCATCGCTCAACAACAATGGACACACTAATTTCAATCGGTGTTTTTGCGTCAACAGCATGGTCGGTTTGGGCAATTGTCTGGGGCGATGCAGTTGAAAATATTTATCGTGGTTCGGCACATTCAACGAACATGACAAGTATGACGATGAAATCTGGAGACAGCACTCATATTTATTTAGAGGTTGCTGTTGCCGTCACTGTGTTCTTGCTCGCAGGAAGATACTTTGAGGCTCGAGCAAAAAATCGCGCAGGCGATGCATTGCGTTCTTTGCTCGCACTCAACGCCCGCACTGCAACAGTTCTTCGTGACTCAGAAGAACACACGATTGATGCAGCCCAAGTTCGTGTTGATGATCTATTGGTTGTGCGGCCCGGTGAAATAATTCCAGCCGATGGTGTCGTCGTTGAAGGTAATTCATCCTTAGATGTTTCAATGTTGACTGGCGAAAG
>CAMCUE010000018.1 GCA_945878705.1 Ferrithrix thermotolerans DSM 19514
CCGAGAAGTATTAGTTGATGACTCGGTGCTAATAGTTACTGCAGATCACGGCCAAGTAATGGTGGGTACAAATACATTGCCACCAAACGCCGAAGTTCTGGCAATGACTTCATACCAATCTGGAGAAGGTCGGTTTCGTTGGCTGCACGCCCGTAAAGGAACAGAAGTTGAATTATTGGCTCGTGCGCAACATCATCACAGCGATGTTGCATGGGTGGTCAGCAAAAATCAAATTATTGACGAACAATGGCTTGGTCCAAGACTCGGTGCCGCAACTCGTAAACGACTCGGAGATGTCGCGCTTGTGCCAAAAGAGCCAATTAGTTTTGACGATCCGGCTGACTCTGGTCCATATTTGTTGCAGTGTCGACATGGTGCTTTAACCGATGACGAACTTGATGTACCGTTGCTCGCTGTTACTAGAAACTGATAAGTTAGGCACCCCATCATGACTGAACTTGAACACGGCGAGATTATTGACGACAAGGCTATTGAAGGTGGAGTTGTCGAACAAGAGACGGTTACGGCACCGGCAAAAGTCATGCGCATTGGTTCGATGATTAAGCAACTTCTTGACGAAGTGCGATCAATGACACTTGATAATCCTTCGCGCGAAAGACTTGCAGAAATTTATGAACGCTCAATCGCTGAACTGACTACCGCGCTTTCACCCGACTTACAACAAGAACTGCGCACACTTGCGTTGCCATTCAAAGATGGTGAGATTCCGTCTGACGCAGAATTGCGAATTGCTAAAGCACAGCTCGTTGGTTGGCTTGAAGGTTTATTTCACGGAATTCAAGCAACGATGTTCGCGCAACAACTCTCGATGCGTCAGCAGTCCGAACAGAAGCAGATTCAGTCGGGAGTGTCTCCAACTGCACAGCCAGGAGATCGCCCCGGAACATATTTGTAATGGGTGATTCGTTCACTCACCTCCATGTTCATACAGAATTTTCGATGCTTGACGGCGCGTCGCGGCTCGATGAACTCGTCGACTGCGCGGTCAACGACTCACAAATCGCACTTGGCATTACCGATCACGGAAATATGTATGGCGTCATTGACTTTTATAAAGAGTGCACGAAGCGCGGGATCAAACCAATTATCGGCACCGAGGCTTACATGGCATATGAAACTCGAACCGAACGCCCGACACGGCGCGGAAAGATCGATGACAGTGGTGGCGATACAGAAGCAGGAAAGAAGCTTTACTACCACCTGACTTTGCTTGCAGAAAATAACACGGGCTATAAAAACTTGATCCAGTTGGCGAGTCTTGCATTTCTAGAGGGCTACTACTACCAACCGCGTATGGATTGGGAGCTGCTCACGAAATATCACGAAGGATTGATTGCGACTTCGGGTTGTCTGGGCGGTCATGTGTTGCAAGCACTTAAGAATGGCAAAGAAGAAGAAGCGTTAAAGACTGCAGCCAGACTTCAAGACATTTTCGGCAAAGATAATTTTTTTATTGAACTTCAAGATCACGGAATCCCGTTACAGATTGAAACGAATCCAAAACTAATAGAGATCAGTAAGAAACTCGGCGCTCCGTTACTGGCAACCAATGATTGCCACTACACCCACCGTGAAGACAGCCATGCCCATGACGCTTTGTTGTGTGTTCAAACCGGGTGCACAATCGCTGATCCAAACCGTTTGAAGTTCGAGGGCCAAGAGCACTATTTGAAGTCAGCCAAAGAAATGCGTTGGTTATTTCGCGAACAACCAACTGCGTGTGACAACACACTTTGGATCGCCGAGCGAGCAAAAGTTGATATCGAATTCGGTGTGCCGGTGTTGCCGGATTTTCCAATTCCTGAAGGGTTCGCCGATGACCATGCTTATCTCGAACATTTGACATGGCTCGGCGCTCAAAAAAGATGGGGCGAGAAACTCTCTGCTGGTGTGGTTGAGCGAGTTGCCTAAGAGTTGTTGACGATCAAGACGATGGGTTTCAGTTCATATTTCTTGATCGTTTGGGATCTAGTGCGTTACGCCAGGCAACAAGAAATTCGTGTTGGACCTGGTCGTGGGTCGGCTGCTGGGTGTGCTGTTGCATATTCGTTACAGATCACCGATCTTGACCCAATTCGCTACGACTTATTGTTCGAGAGATTCTTAAACCCTGGTCGTCGAAGCATGCCTGATATTGACATGGACTTTGACTCGCGCTACCGCGATGAGATGATTCGGTATGCGTCAACAAAATATGGTCGAGATCATGTTGCACAGATAATCACATTCGGCACGATTAAGGCGCGTAACTCGGTGCGAGACGCCGCACGCGTTCTCGGACTTCCATATGGGTTAGGCGACAAGATTGCAAAATTGATGCCTCCAGTTGTGATGGGTCGAGACACGCCACTTAAATATTGTTTTGAAGAAGACGAAAAACATCTTGCTGGCTATAAAGCCGCAAGTGAGTTGCGCGCTCTTTATGATCTTGACCTTGATGTCAAGCGCGTTATCGATGTGGCTCGCGGTCTAGAAGGGCTAAAGCGCAATGTCGGTATTCACGCTGCGGCAGTTGTGATCACCAAAGAAAAACTTACTGAGTACCTGCCGATTCAACGCAAAGCCGAGTCAGGTCAAGATGCCGAACTTGCACCGATTGTTACGCAATATGAAATGCATGCCGTAGAAGAGCTCGGTCTTTTAAAAATGGATATTTTGGGATTGCGAAACTTGGATGTGATCACCGATGCGAACAAAATGATTCAGGAACTTCGTGATCCTGATTTTGATATTGACAATGTTTCGTTTGAAGATGAAAAGACTTTTGATTTATTGCGACGTGGCGACACCATCGGTGTTTTCCAACTTGAGTCAACGAATATTCGAGCGTTGGTTCGAAGTCTTGTGCCGAGCACGCTAGATGATCTTGCAGCAATTGTTGCGTTGTACCGACCTGGACCAATGGCTGCGAATATGCACAATGATTTCGCCGACTATAAAAATGGGCGCAAACAACCAGAACTCTTTCACCCAGACGCGGCTGAACTGCTTGGAGATACCTATGGCTTGATGATTTATCAAGAGAGCATGATGCGCGTAGCCCAGAAGTTTGCGGGGTACAGCCTTGAAAAAGCAGACGACCTTCGCAAGGCCTGTGGCAAAAAGAACCGTGAAGATATGGCCAAGCAGCGGGAAGTTTTTGAGAGTGGTTGTGTCGCGACTGGATACGGCGAAGAATTAGGCGAAAAACTTTTTGATGCGATTGAGCACTTCGCTGACTACGCATTCGGAAAGAGTCACGCATATGGCTATGGCTTTCTTGCGTATCAAACTGCTTATCTCAAAGCTCACTATCCAGTTGAATATACGGCGTGTCTATTGACAAGTGTTAAAGCAAACTACGACCGTGCTGCGGTATTTCTTGCCGACGCCCGCTCGAACGACATCATCGTGCGAACACCAGACATCAATACTTCGGGTGTTGATTTCGTGCCAATAATTGACGGCGATCAGCGGATAATTAGTTTCGGATTATCGGCGATTCGTAATGTTGGTGAAGCCCTCGTTGCAAACTTGGTTGAGTATCGTCGCAAAAATGAACTATTCACGTCGTTCTATGACTTTGCCGATCGAGCCCCGATCTCAACGCTGAATAAACGAACAGTTGAGTCTTTGATTAAGGCAGGGGCTTTTGATTCGCTTGGTCACCCACGAAAAGGTTTGCTAGCAGTATTCGAGCCAATTATCGAAAACACACTTTCGCGACGCCGTGAGCGTGACCAAGGTGTGATGAGTTTGTTTGGTGACAATAATGATGGTGGGTCTGGCTTCTCCGAACGAATTGAGATTCCACAAATTAATTATGAGAAATCAGAACAATTGAAAATTGAGCGCGAGATGCTTGGTTTGTATGTCTCTGATCACCCTTTGCGCGGGGTTGAGGGTCAACTTCGCAGGCGTGTTGATTGTTCGCTCGTTGATCTTGAAGAAAAAGTTGACGGTGCCTTCTTGAAGTTGGGCGGTGTAATTACTTCAGTAGATCGCAAGTTCACCCGCAAAGGTGCTCAGATGGCGATTGTTAAAATTGAAGATTTACAGGGGTCAATTGAGGTGACCGTCTTTCCAAAGACTTACGAGAAATTTGGTCATCTAATAGCAGAGGACACAATCGTGATAGTGCGCGGTCGGCTCGATAAACGCGATGATTCGCTGGCCACGATCAACGCCCAAGAACTGACCATTGTTGAACCATTGCGGGCGAGTGATATGAGCCTGCACATTGAACTATCAAGCAGTTCGCTTTCGCAAGAAGACATTTTCGAATTACAAGAACTGCTGCGAGAGCACACGGGCCACACTCCAGTACAATTGCATATCCCAGGTGGCAAGGCATTGCGATTGGGATCTGAGTTCAATGTTGACATTGATCGTGCAATGGGTCGTCTGCGTGCTTCTTACGGAGACTCTGTTTATATCGGCTAAGTAGTTTGTTTTTTATGTGCTTTGTGCATTTAATTTTCGTGCGCTATCGGAAATCAGGTTTTTTGCTGGCAGAATAGTAGTGCTATGTCGCTTGTTGTTAAGACCAAAGATGCTTCTGCATTAATGGATACAGACCTTGATGAACTCGCCAGCATGGGTGGCTCGTTTGGAATCGGAGCAATTTCTAAAGCAAAAGAAGATTGGGTACTGTTTGCTAGTGCTCGACTCGAAAATAAATTGCATGGTTTCATGTTTTCGACTCTTGAACGAATCGGTGGCACACCATGCGTCTTATTGGGAATGCTGAGCGTCAAGAAAACTTCAAAACGCGATCAAATACTTAAAGGTTTAATGGCAGAGGCGTACCACCGTGCGCTAATGGCATTCCCAGACGAAGATGTTGTTGTTGGCTCTCGTTTTGTTGACTCAGACGCTCTTGAAGCATTTAAATCTCTCACAGAGATGATCCCGCGCCCAGATCACCGAGCGGTCGGAGAAGAGCGGGCATGGGGTCGTCGTCTTGCCCGTCGATTCGGATGTGAATCAACATATGACGAGCAATCGTTCGTGATTAAGAGCAATGGCCAAAGTGGTTTCATGGATTATGAATCCCTTAAGCCTGGTAAGGCACCAGCAGAGATTAATGCGATGTTCAAAACAGTTTCAGCCAAGAAAGCCGGTGTGTTAGTTGTGCACGGCTGGACGATGACTGAAAATCTTTTGAAGCTCGGCAAACACTAAGAATATTTCGGAGATTGACATGCAGTTTGCGGACTGCGTTCGCTCACGCAAAATGGTGCGATCATTTCGCACTGATCCTGTTGCGCCTGAATTGCTTGAACGAGTAGTTGAACTTGCCTCATGGTCGCCCTCGGCTGGCAAAACGCAGGGCTGGCACTTTTTGGTTTTACAAGGAGCACAAACTGCGAAGTTTTGGGATGTGACATTACCGCTTGAGAAACGCTCATCGTTTAGATGGAAACATCTTGTTGATGCACCAATAATCGGATTAATGTTCGCCGATTCAAAAGCATATATCGAGCGTTACAGCGAATCTGATAAATCTTCAACCGGTTTAGGTGTTGATGAGTCAAATTGGCCAACTCCGTATTGGACAGTTGATGCATCATTCGCCACGATGTCGCTGTTACTAGCCGCACACGATGTCGGTTTGGGGGCATTATTTTTTGGGGTTTTTTCTGGCGAATCAAAATTGCGCGAATTGTTAAAAGTGTCTAAAGAGTTGCAACTAATTGGTGCAGTGGCGATGGGTTGGCCGCGCCATCAATCTGCAGGCGACCGTGGCGCGAGTGCAAAACGACTTCGTCGCAAACCAGCACAGATCATTCATTTAAATGAGTGGTAGAAACTGAGTTAACTTAGATTTGAACGCAACGCAGCGTTGAACTCGGCGATCGTGTTTGCCGGAGCGGCACACACATAGTTCTGGCAAACGAAAGCAAAACCTTGTGGGCGGTCTGTCCATAACGGCGATTCATATTTTTCACCCCAAGCAATTACTGCAGTTGGGAGCCATTGCCGTTGCACATATTCAACAAGATCTGGGCGAGTACCAGTGATGGCAATCTCCGTGACGCCGATGCACTGTAGATGAACTGTATTTAGTAAATTGCCGAACGCGCTCGGTGCACTTGTGGCGAGTTTTGTGAATAACCGCAAAATGTCTAAGCCTGCAGAATTATATTTTGACGAGCCAGTTAACGCCGCTAGTCGCAACAACGAATTGGCAGCGACTGAGTTCGCAGAAGGCGTTGCGTTGTCAAGTAAATCTTTTTGGCGAACCACGAGTTGCTCCGCATCGTTGGCGATCGTGAATAATCCGAGGTTTGTGTTGTCCCAGTAGTTCGCCAGCAGTTGGTCGGCAACATCGCAGGCGTTCTTGATCCAGACTGCTTCGCCCGTTGCCTCACCAAGCCGAGTAAATGCATCAACCAGATGCGCAAGATCAGTTGCAAGGGCGCGATGTCGTGCCTTGGGTTGACCCGCTTCCTGCCAACTGCGAAACCACTTACCCGATTGGTCACGTAGTTCACGCAACAGAAACTCGCAGTTTCGTTTTGCGGCTACAAGCCAATCATCACGATCGAAAACAACCGCAGCCTCAATCAGCGAGGATGTCATCATTGCGTTCCATTCAGTTAAAACTTTGTCATCCAGCAGTGGCCAAGTGCGTTTTGAGCGAGCCGCTAAAAGTAGAGTACGAATTTCGTCGATTTTTTCAGTTCGTGCGAATTCGCCGCGATGGTTGAGACGGGTCGGAATATTCGATCCTTCAAAGTTTCCTTCGGCAGTGATCTCATACCATTCAAGTGCGTCGTCAACTAGTTCTGCTGGCAGAATTTCGCGAACTTGCGACGGCGTAAAAATATAGAAGTGTCCCTCATGTGAATGTCCGTTTTCATCAAGCGAGTCGGCATCTTGTGCACTGAAAAACCCGCCCTGGTGATGATGCAAATCGCGCAAAATGTATTGGATAGTTTCTTCAACTACTTGTTTCCAACGAGGCTCATTAAATGCGACTGCAGCATGTGTGTAAACCCGCACAAGCAGAGCCTGGTCATAGAGCATCTTTTCGAAATGCGGAACAAGCCATTTCTCGTCGACGCTGTATCGCGAAAAGCCTCCGCCTAGATGGTCATACATTCCTCCAGAAGCCATTGCATCTAAAGTTGTTGTAACGATGTTGCGTGTAACTGGACTTTGATCATTCAAATAACTTCTAACTAGTAGATCAAGGTTCATCGTGCTCGGAAACTTCGGGGCGCTGTTAAAGCCACCCCAATTTGGATCAAAGGATTTGCTGAGATCGCTAACTGCTTGATGAAATAATTCGATCTTCGGCAAAGTTTCGTCGGGTGCAATTTGTGAGGTGCGACTAAGTGCTTCGACGAGTGAAGAAATATTGTTGTCAATATCTGCTCGGCGGTTATGCCACGCTTCGGTAATTGCATTCATCAATTGAATAAATGAGGGCTTTGGAAAATATGTTCCACCAAAAAATGGCAGACCATCTGGAGTCATAAACACCGTCATCGGCCAGCCTCCGCGACCAGACATTGCTTGAACCGCATCCATATAAAGTGCGTCAATATCTGGACGCTCTTCTCTGTCGACTTTGATATTTACGAACAGTTCGTTCATCAGAGCGGCAGTTTCTAGATCTTCGAAGCATTCGTGGGCCATTACATGGCACCAATGGCAAGCCGAGTATCCAACTGAAAGCAAAACCGGAACATTGCGTTGTTTCGCTAAATCGAAGGCTTGTTCGCCCCAACTAAACCAGTCAACGGGATTGTCTTTATGTTGTCGAAGGTACGGACTTGTTTCGTTTGCTAGTTGATTTGGCATTTTAAATCTTCGCCACTTCAACAACATCAACGATTACCGTGCTACCTAATTTTGGAAATTTAGCGGTTGAAGAGACGCTTATCCGCAGTTGGCATTTACCAACTTGTTTGAACATTATTACGGAACCTTTTTTTAGCTCGCAAGATCCAGAAACAATTCGCACACTAGGTTTGCCGCGCGAAGCACTTCTCACCAAGTCTTTCACGGCGATATTTGTGCCAGTTTCAATTGCTGAGGAAGATGTCCAAACCCCGACGACGCGCATTGTTGAAGATGAAAATCGAATTTGTGGTGTTCCGCCAAGCGTTACTAAATCTCCTAGGCGCAAAAATGAGCCGAGGTCATTTAGTGTTGGCGTATATTTAAGTTCTTGCGACTGAGCAATGGCGATGCATTCAGCAGGTACCGTCAGTGTTGCTTCGCCAGGAGAACTACATCGGTACCATTGCAATCTTTCTGATTTCGGTAATTGCAAAGTACTGGCAACAATTTCGACACCAATTCGAGCCAAGGGTGAGAACGTCGGATACGTAGTTTCGTTCGCCAGATATCCAAGTGCTCTAAAAATTGCATACACATTTACTAGACCCGCGCCGAAAACTTCATCTCGTCCTGGTTCGCCGATGTCGTAGGCGGTTGCCAGAATCACTTCGCGAACTTGAACAGCCGTTAGCGCAGGGTTAGCAGCAATGATCAATGCTGCTACGCCGCTGATAAATGCTGCAGCCATTGATGTGCCGCTCATTGTTATATATGGTTCTGTAGAACTGATGCAGGTGCGCGTCGAGTCAATACGTCCTCCAATTCTAATAGTGGAGCAAATTCCGGTGCCAGGTGCTGAAATGTCGATGTAACTTCCGCGTTGTGTAAATGATGGCGAAGTCATCGTTTGATCTACTGCGGTAACTGCGAGTGTTTGATCATTTCCTGCTGGATAAGTAGTCGCAGCGGTTGGGCCCGCGTTTCCTGCGGCTGCTACGACGAGAACGTTTCTGTCAGCAGCGAATCGAATGGCGCTTTGCAATGTTTCTGATTGACCGATGCCGCCCAGTGAAAGGTTGATTACCCGTGCACCACTTTCAATGGCGAATCGAATCGCAAGCGCGACATCGCTCTCTGAACCGTCGCCATTGCTGTCGAGTACTCGAATCGGAAGAATCTTTGCGAGTGGAGCCACACCAGCGATGCCGATGTCATTGTTTGATTGTGCCGCAATGATTCCAGCAACATGTGTTCCGTGTCCGATTGAGTCGACATCGTTTCCGCCTTCAGAAAGTCGACCACGAATTATTGAGCGGCCTGGCAAAATATTTTGCAGAAGATCGTTGTTCGGTCCAGAACCTGAATCAATTACGGCGACAATTACATTTGCGCCAGTTGAGACGCTCCAAACTTCGTTGGCGTGTATTATCTGCAGTCCCCATTGCGCTTCGTATCCTGCGTCGACGCCCATTGCCTCAACTTGCGCTGAAACTTGTGCATCTTGGTCAGTAGACGCTGTGATTGATGCCGATGTTGTCGCCAGTGCGGGCGAACTTGCGAAAAATAATGAAAATAAAGTTGTAGCGGCGATTAGAAGTTTCAATAAACTATTTTTTTTCAATTACGCACCCATCGCATGAAAGCCACCATCCACATGCACGATCTCCCCAGTTGTTGCAGGAAACCAGTCGCTAAGCATTGCGACGCAACTTCGAGCGACACAGTTTGAGTCGTTGACATCCCATCCAAGTGGTGCGCGCTCACCCCACACGTCTTCAAACGACCCGAAAGTCGGGATTGATTTCGCCGCCATTGTGCGAATTGGGCCAGCAGCAATCAGGTTGCAACGAATTTGTTTCGCTCCGAGAGCCTTGGCCAAGTAGCGGTTAGTGCTCTCAAGCGCCGACTTCGCAACACCCATCCAGTTGTAAGCAGGCCAAGCAACAGTGTTGTCGAAGTCAAGACCAACGATTGAGCCACCATTTGTCATCAACGGAGTGAACGACTCTGCGAGTGTCTTCAACGAGTATGCAGATATCTGCATCGCCACCGCGACATCAGCCCAACTGGCCGCCATAAAATCGTCGCCGAGACAAGCAGCCGGCGCAAAACCAATTGAATGCAACACGCCATCGACAACTCCGAGGTGTTGTTTGACTTCGTCACGAGCGCTTTGGGTATGTGCATCGACCGTCACATCAAATTCAACAACTGGTGCTGGTTTTTCTAACTTTCTAGCAGTGCGTTGTGTAATCGACAAGCCACGACCGGCACCAGTCAACACGATATTTGCCCCCTCGTGTTGTGCGAGTTGCGCGACACCGAAGGCCAATGAGGCATCAGTTAGCACTCCGGTTATAACAATATTTTTTCCATCGAGAATTCCCATCAGTTAAACGGTAGTTGATTGGCGAGCAGTTTCATTGAGCCTGTGCAATCAATCTTTAAAACACACGGCGCTTTTATGGTTCGCTAGCAAGCGAACAATCTAGATAGCGTTGCGTGTCATGCGGATTGGTATTCTCGGTGGAACTGGCCCCGCGGGAAGCGCCCTGGGTTTGCGATTGGCTTCAGTTGGCTACGAAGTTGTTCTCGGATCGCGAGATCCACAGCGTGCTTCGTCGATCTGCGCTGATCTTGCGCGCAAGTGGCCAAATTTTGATTTGAATCTAAATGGTGGCGACAATCACACTGCAGCGAATAGCGAACTCATCGTGATTGCAACTCCGTGGGATTCAGCGGCAACGATAGTTAATGACCACACAAAAGAATTAGTCGGCAAAATAGTTGTGACAATGGCTAATGCTCTGGTTCGTGTTGGAAAAGAATTTCAACCACTTGTGCCGCCGCGCGGAAGCATCGCAGCACACATTCAAGCCGAGATTCCGTTGTCCCGTGTGGTTGCGGCATTTCAACATTTGCCAGCCACTGAACTCGGTAATTTGACGCATGAAGTTGATAGCGATGTTTTAATTTGCTCTGACGACCCGACTGCGACGGCTGTGATCTGCGAAATGGTTGCAAAGATTCCTGGTTGTAGACCGCTTAATGCAGGCACTCTCTCAAATGCGTTAGCGATTGAAGCCTTCACCGCCGTGTTGTTGCAATTAAATGTTCGTTATAAAACACGCGTTGCACCTCGACTCACTGGTATTCCTGATCGTGGTGATGCTGGGTGACGATGAAACTTTATGACACTGCGCAACAATGTGTCATAGATTTTGCGCCAGGCAAAGAAGTCTTGATGTATACATGTGGCATCACGCCATATGATGCGACGCACATTGGCCATGCATTTACATTTATTAGTTATGATATTTTGCAGCGTCATCTGATTGATAAAGGACACACCGTCAAATGTGTTC
>CAMCUE010000019.1 GCA_945878705.1 Ferrithrix thermotolerans DSM 19514
TGAACTAGTTGCATCGGGTCACACTGTTGCCGTAATTGATAGAAAACCGGACGCTTTTAAGCGTTTGGGCGAAAACTTTTCAGGTATCACGATTGCAGGCATCGGCTTTGATCGTGACGTTTTGCAAGAAGCCGGTATTGAAAAAGCACAGGCAGTTGCCGCGGTTACTAATGGTGACAATTCAAATATTTTGATTGCTCGTGTTGCTCGAGAAAAATTTGGTATCGAAAAAGTAGTTGCACGAATTTACGACCCAAAACGTGCCGAAATCTATGAGCGCCTTGGTGTCGCCACAGTTGCGACAGTCAAGTGGACATCAGAACGTATCTTGCGCCGAATTTTGCCAGATGTTTCCAGAATTGAGTGGACAGACCCAAGTTCTAATGTGGTTTTAGTTGAGCGCGAATTCCCAGATAGTTTTGTCGGTAAAAAAATTGCCGACATTGAATTGTCCGCTGCACGAATTTCCGCGCTACGTAGACTTGGCTCTGCAATAGTTCCAGATGACGGCACAATTATTCAACAGGGTGATGTCGGATACTTCATTGTTGAAGTGAATTCATTGAATCAATTAGACAGTCTTTTAAAGCAGGGCACCTCATGAAAGTAATCGTTGCGGGTGGAGGAAGCGTTGGGCGCTTCACGGCAGAAGAACTAGTTGCCGCTGGGCACGATGTCTTGCTTATCGAAAATGATCGTGCAGTATTTCGAGACTATGGCAAGGCCGAAGAAGCCAAAGGCGTGCGTTGGCATCTTGGCGATGCATGTGATGTTGAAGTGCTTCGTGCCGCTGGTGCATCTGACGCTGATGTCGTCGCCGCTGTAACCGGTGACGACGAAGATAATTTGGTTGTCTCACTTCTTGCAAAACAAGAGTTCGGTGCGCCAAGAGTTATTGCTCGGGTGAATAATCCAAAAAATCATTGGATGTTTAACGAGATGTGGGGTGTAGATGTTGCCGTTTCAACACCACACTTAATTACAAGTCTTGTTCAAGAGGCAGTTTCTGTTGGCAACTTTGTCAAACTTATGGATTTCGCTGGTGGTAAAGCAGAATTAGCAGAAGTTACGCTTGCTGAAAATTCGCCGGCGATCAACAAGACGCTCAAAGATTTGAAATTTCCTCGAAGCGCGACAGTTGTGGCAATTGTTCGTCACGAGGTTGTACTCGTGCCCGAGAGCGACACAATTTTGCGAGCAGGCGACGAAGTTATGGTCTTAATAACAGAAGACGCAGAACTTGCAATTCAAAAAATTCTCGTTGGCTAAATACAAATTAGTTCTCGCTAAGCGAGAAGTGTGTAAGCAGGATTCAACACGACAGTGCGATCAGCATCTTGATGTGGAACGCCATCAATCATGATGCATCGGCCTAGGTCAATCCCGGGGATATTGCGTCGTCCACTAAAAATAACCACTGCCTCTCCTGTGCCGTCGCTGATCACAACTTCAACTGCTGGTATCCCGCTGCGTGGCTTGGTTCGCATGCGTTTTACTTCTCCGGCAATTTTTGTGCGCGTTCGCAACTGCAAGTCTTCAAGTGCAGTGAAGCCAGTGTCTTTAAACCGAAAACAAAGTCGCTGTGTGTCAATTTCTTGCGTGTCAGCGTTAAGCCGTTTGCCGTAGTCGCGAATACCCATCAGCTCGTTGCCAGTCTGTTCAATTCCTGTTCTAATTCTAAATCTGAAAGCACACCGATTCTTGTCGTGACAATGCCATCTTTGGCGATAAATACCCAAGCCGGTTGGTACGGCACATCGAATCGTGCAAAAATTTCGCCTGCCGAGTCGTTGATGTTCGTAAAGGTGAGACCGTTTTCGTTGACAAAATCTTGCATGTCTCCACCGCTGCCGTTCCATGCGACGCCAGTAACTTGAACTTTGCCCTTAAAAGTTTTGTATGCAGCCTCGACCGAGGAAGACTCAGATTTGCATGCCCGTCAACCTGGTGCCCAAAACCAGAGGGCAAGTGGCTGCGACGCTAAAACTTTCGTGCTATCAAAAGTTGCACCACTCAACAGTGTCGCGGTAAAAATTGCTGGTGATGATGATGCCTGTGTCGCTTGTGTCTGTTGATCTGAAGTTTTTACAGGGTCAGTTTGTTTTGCAGAATCTGAACCGCAGCCAAAAACTGTGAGAATTAAAATAGATGCAAATATTTGTCCACTTAGTTTCAATGACTTGTTCACGTTGATAAGAGTAACTCATTTAGGGCGAAATAATCTGAGATCACCCGTAGCCTGATTGTTTATGAGCACTAGAAAGTTGATATTTTTTGCATTACTTTGTGGCGTGGCTATTTTGTTAGCGGGCTCTTTGCAACTGTTCTTAATGTCACGGTAGATCTGCGATAAGTCATAGTTCGGTCACGAACCTAAACGGCTACGATAAACAAGGCATTCACAAGAAAGAGAAACCTTGGCAGACCAATTTGATCTCGTTGTAATCGGCGGAGGTCCTGGTGGCTACGCATCAGCCTTTTATGCAGCATCCTGCGGAATGAGCGTTGCGTTAGTCGAACGCGACACAATCGGTGGAACATGTTTAAACCGTGGTTGCATCCCAGCAAAGGCATTTTTAGAAACCGCTGCAGCCAATCGCCATGTCGCCCATGCTTCAGAATTTGGGATCAACGCAACTTCGTCGGGCGTCGATTTTTCGGTTAGCCAAGCACGTAAAGCGCGAATCGTCGACGGCTTGGTTAAAGGATTAACCGGATTAACAAAGTCAAAGAAAGTTACATACTTGCTCGGCACCGGATCACTTGAAACGGGCCGAGTTGTAAGTGTTCAACTTGCTGATGGCACCTCAAAAAAAATTCAAGCCACGAATGTGATTTTGGCTAGTGGCTCAGTGCCTCGCACAATTAAGGGTTTTCCGATTGGCGGATCAATCATGACCTCGGATGAGGTACTGATGTTAAACACGATTCCAAAACGGATTGCAGTAATTGGTGGTGGGGCAATCGGTTGTGAGTTCGCGTCGACATTTGCAGATCTTGGTTCGCAAGTCACGATTCTCGAAGGTGCACCGAAAATTTTGCCTGGTCTCGACCCTGATGTTGCAAACGTCGTTGTTAAGAGTTTCACTAAAAAGAAAATCAACATTAAAACAGGCATCGTCGTAACTGGTCAAAGTTCTTTGCCAGATGGTTCGACACAAATAACTTTTGCGACGGGTGACCCGCTAATTGTTGACGTCGTGATTATTTCAATTGGGCGTCGTGCGTTTTCTGATGCGTTAGGTCTTGTTGGTACGAATGCAAAAGTTGACGATCGGGGTTTTGTTGTTGTCAATGAATATTGTCAAACAGCAGAGCCGGGCGTTTATGCAATCGGCGACTTAATTAACACTCCACAACTTGCGCATGTTGCATATGCCGAAGCAATTTTGTCTGTGAAACATATGCGTCATGAAGATGCGACGCCGATTATGTATGACCGTGTGCCGTGGGCAATTTATTGTCATCCAGAAGTTGCTTGGGCGGGGCCATCAGAAGAGCAGGCTCGTGAAGCAGGTCATAACGTCATTGTCGCCAAGCATCAATTTCGTGCCAACTCTAGGGCGATGATTCTTGGTGAGATAGATGGGCTTGTCAAAGTAATTGCGAAAAAAAATGCTGACGGTTCTGCTGGTCAAGTTCTTGGTGTGCACATGGTCGGGCCCTGGGTTACAGAGCAACTAGCCGCAGGCTATTTAGCCGTTAACTGGGAAGCGTCGGTTGACGAAATCGCCGAATTCGTGATGCCGCACCCAAGTTTGAGTGAACTGTTTGGAGAGACGGTTCTCTCACTAACTGGCAGAAGTTTTAATGCGTGACAAACTTAGAATTAAAACGATAGAGAGAAAATCAAATGGCTGACATCACACTTCCACAACTAGGCGAAACTGTTACCGAAGGAACAATCACACGTTGGTTTAAAAAAGTTGGCGATGCTGTTGCCGCTGACGAACCTTTGTTCGAAGTCTCGACAGACAAAGTCGATACTGAAGTTCCATCTCCTGTTGCTGGCACACTGACTGAAATTCGTGTCAAAGAGGGCGAAACAGTTTCTGTCGGAACCGTAATTGCAGTCGTTGGTTCGGCTAACGCGAGTTCTGCGCCTGCGCCAGTAGTTCAAGCGCCGGTAGTACAACCTGCGCCATTAGTTGTGCCGGTTGCACCTGCGCCAGTTGCTCAAGCACCCGTAGCGCAAACCCAGCCAATTCGTGCCGCACAACCAGTTGCCAGTGTTGCAACTGCAACACGAACACCAATCTCGGCGGCCGCGTCAAACAAGTTACTTTCACCAGTTGTGCGCCGACTTGTTTCGGATCACGGCATTGATGTCAACACGCTTGTTGGTACTGGTCCTGGAAGTCGAATCACGCGTGAAGATGTTTTGGATTTCATTGACAAAAATGGATCGGCGCCACAAATTATGGCACCAGTTGTCGCAGCGCCCGCGCCAATTGTTCAAGCGACTGCGCCAATTGTTCTTGCGCCTGCGCCAGTTGCAGAAGTGCCAAAAGTTGCCACACCAACATCACAGCCGCCGGCGCCAAAGTTCACGCAAAGCTCAGAGCGCGAAACTGTTATTCCGCTCACGAAAATTCGCAAACTCACTGCAGCGCACATGATTATGTCGCAGGCAGTTAGCGCGCATGCTTTCAGTGTCGTCGAAGTTGATTATGCAAATGTCGATGCAACCAGAAGCGAAGTCAAAGATCAATGGAAGCAAGCCGAAGGCTTTACGCTGACGTATCTTCCGTTTATCGCTCGCGCAATTGTTGATGCCCTTGCCGAGTATCCAAATCTCAATGCGAGTATCGAAGCCGACAAGTTGGTCGTTCACAATTATGTCGACCTGGGCATTGCTGTTGATCTTGAATTCAATGGATTGCTAGTGCCTGTTGTACGCAGCGCGGACGGCAAGCGGTTGCGTGCAATCGCTCGCGAAATTTCTGATCTTGCAACGCGTGCTCGCGGGCGAAAATTAACCCCAGACGAAATTCAAGGTGGAACATTTACGATTTCAAATAACGGATCTGCCGGTTCTGTTCTAACGATGCCAATTATCAATCAGCCACAGGTTGCAATTATGTCAACCGATGCAATTGTACGTAAGCCAGTTGTCGCTCGACTTAGCGATGGCTCAGAGAGCATTGCAATTCATCCAGTTGGCAATCTTGCAATGAGTTGGGATCACCGTGCGTTCGACGGAGCATACGCAGCCGGATTTCTCGCAAAAGTAAAACGAGTTCTTGAAACACAGGATTGGTCAGCGGAGATCTAATTCGTGTCGCGCGAAGATACAAAAGGTACAACGAAACTTAATATTCGTTGGCTTGGCAAAGTGCCTTATCGCGAAGCACTAGCAGTGCAAACTGCGATGTTCTCGCAGTCACCAAATCAGCATTTGCTAATGCTCGAGCACCCACATGTTTTTACTTATGGTCCGAGTGCTGATCTGAAAAACAATTTGAAGTGCGACCCAAAACAAGTTGGCGCAGAACTCGTAAAAGTCAATCGTGGCGGTGACATCACGTACCACGGCCCCGGCCAACTAGTTGTGTATCCGATACTTTCGCTTGAAGCGAAGCATGGTGTTGGCGGGCCAGCCGATCTGCAGGCATATGTTTGCGGTGTTGAGCAACTTGTGATTGACACACTTGCTCATCTTGGTGTGGTTAATGCTGGTCGTTTCGCTGGCTATCCGGGTGTTTGGATTGATCATCAGTCGGCAACTCCGAAAAAGATTTGTGCAATCGGTGTTCGAGTTTCGCGTGGGCGCACGATGCATGGGTTTGCATTAAATGTTTCGACAGATCTCAGTTATATGCGTGAGCACATCGTGCCTTGTGGCATCGCCGAGTACCCAGTTACATCGCTCGCCGAACTTGGCTTCAACTTTTCAGTTCAGCAAGTTGCCGATGTGGTTGCAAAATTGGCAGCCAAGCGTTGGACAAGTGGCGAATTTGATCGACACGATGTGGCGTGGACAGCAGCAACAGAAAATCCTAATGCCGAGTCAAATATCCAGATCACCGAGCGCAAACCTGATTGGTTGCGTCCTCATGTGAGTCATGGTGCTGAAGTCTTGGCAACGAAAAAAACTTTGCGTGACTTGAATCTTGTAACTGTTTGTGAAGAGGCTGGTTGTCCGAATTTGTCAGAATGTTGGGCTGACGGCACCGCAACAATGATGGTGCTCGGCGAGCGATGCACGCGTGCATGTGGCTTTTGTTTAATTGACACTCGCAAACCACTTGCGCCCGATGTAAGTGAACCACTTCGTGTTGCTCAAGCCGTTCTTCAAATGAAACTCGAACATGCTGTTTTGACAATGGTCGCACGCGATGATTTAGCCGACGGCGGAATGGCGCATGTTGCACAATGCGTTCGTGAAATTCGACGTATCTCACCGAAGACACGTGTTGAAACTTTAATTTCAGACGCCAAAGGCAGTGATGCACTCGACGCAATTTTTCTTGAGCGACCAGATGTTCTGAATCACAACATCGAAACAGTTGCGCGGTTACAACGCCAAGTTCGCCCGTCGGCGGGTTATGCGAGAAGTTTGTCTGTCTTAGCTCGTGCTCGCGCCGCAGGTCTAGTCACGAAATCTGGTTTCATGTTGGGTCTAGGCGAAAGTAAAGATGAAGTTGAAGCAACGTTGATTGACCTGGCATCTGTTGGTGTGCAGATTGTCACAATCGGCCAATATTTACGACCCACGCAAGACCATCTGCCTGTTGTGCGATGGGCAGAGCCGGCTGAGTTCACGAACTATGCCGAGTTTGGTGAAAAACTTGGCATTAAACATGTTGAAGCGAGTCCGTTGACAAGATCTAGTTATCATGCCAAGCATGCAGCCGAGCAAACTGTTTCTGTACAACTCGTGAGTATTCGATCATGAACATCACGATGCGCAAAATAAATCGCGCTATGGTCCATTTGTAATGAACACTCGACAGCAAATCGTTGACGTAGTAACTGATTATCAAGAAGGTCGACTAGTTAAATGATCAATGTCAAATGACTATTAGCAAAACTTTAAGTTCAAGTGCGCTTTATGCTTCGCGAATCTCGCGTGTGCGCCAAGAGATGCAACGCCGCTCAATTGACGCCACATTGCTGAGTATCGGCCATGATTTGCCGTATCTAACTGGTTATTACGCAATGCCCCTCGAGCGATTAACAATGCTTGTTGTCACGCACGAGTCGGTGGCGGCGTTAGTTGTGCCAAGACTTGAAGCCCCGCGAGTGACGCCATTTGATGACGTGTTTCGTATTGTTCCTTGGGGTGAAACTGAGAATCCAGTAGCAATTGTCGCCAAACTTTTGAATGACGCCAAAACTATTGCAGTTGGCGATCAAATGTGGGCAAGGTTTTTGGTTGAGTTGATGAGTTTTGTAACGAATGCAAAATTTGTCCGCGCTGTTGATGTTGTCGGTCCAATGCGCATGGCCAAAGATGTAAATGAGATTGAGGCGCTTCGTTTAGCTGGCGCCGCAGCCGATCGTGTAGCGATGCAACTTCAGGCCGGCGAAATTGATCTTGTCGGTCGCTCAGAAGCCCAAGTCTCAACAGATATCTCGGCGAGATTAATTGATCAGGGCCATGATGTCGTTAATTTCGCAATTGTCGCCGCAGGCGAAAATGCTGCAAGCCCGCATCACCATGCCGGCCCACGAGTTATTCAAAAAAATGAAATCGTATTATGCGACTTCGGCGGCACAATGAACGGCTATTGCAGCGACATCACTCGATGTGTGTTTGTCGGTACACCATCTCGAAAAATCACTAGTGCGTATTCTGTTCTGCACGCGGCTCAAGCCGCTGGCGTTAAAGCTGGCGTGGTCGGTGCAACATGTGAGTCAGTCGATGCAGCAGCGCGCAGGATTATTGATGATGCTGGGTTCGGCGATTTTTTCATCCATCGCACGGGTCACGGCATTGGAATGGAAGCGCACGAAGACCCTTACATGGTCAGCGGCAACAAGTTGACAATTGTTGCAGGTCATGCGTTTAGTGTCGAGCCAGGTATTTACTTGCCAGGCAAATGGGGAATGCGTCTTGAAGACATTGTTGTCGCCACCGATGCTGGCCCAGTGTCAATGAACAATGTTGATCATTCGTTAGTGATTTTGAATTAATGCGTCTCGATGCGGCCACATTTTTATTGCAGTGGGCGACGGGTGGTATCGCGTTTTTGTGGTTCACACTTCGTAGTCAAGAGATTTCGTCTGGTTACTCAAAACTATTGCGCGGTGTATTTGGCTCGCTTGCAATTTTTGCGGTTGCCGCGGGTTTCTTTTTTGACAAAGTTCTAATCCGTGAACTCGCCAGCATTGCCGTCGCTTTAACTGCTTTTGCGACACTGGCCAAAAAATCTGCAAAATTTGATTTGGTTGCGGTGGCAATCGGCGCAGTCGGATTAGTTGCTTCCGTAGTTGCAAACAACAGTGCAAATTTTGTTGATTTGTTGCGAGTAGTTGTTGGTGCGGCATTTCTTGGTGCGGTCACAGATTTGATGTTGCTCGGACACTGGTATCTAGTGCAACCAGGCATGACTCGAAAACTTCTCAATGAATTAACGAACACACTGTTGATTATTTGGCCACTCGAAATTGCAGTAATGCTTTTACCAACCGGAATGATCAGCGTGCTCAACGGCACGATTGATGACGGATGGAACGGCATCCTTGGATATTTCTGGGTCGGATGTGCGGCACTAACTGGTGTGCTTGCGTGGTTCACTCGCGCCGCTTTGAAAGAGCGAAGTTACTCGGCAGTTATGGCGGCAACTGGTTTGAGTTATTTGGCGATACTCACAGCATTCGGTACAGATCTTGTTGCGCGCGCAATTCTCGCACTCTAATTTTAAATTGTTACAAAATTAGATTTCGTCTACTATCGCCTATGTGAATAGTGATTACAAAGTTGATGACAAGTGGGATGCTGTAACTAAACAGTCGATCAAAGTCGGTCGACAGGGTTGGCATTCGTTGGTGCCACCGAATGGTCATGCCAATAGGGCATCTGCAGAAAACTTTAAGTACAACGACAATCCGCTGGGTCTAGATACTCCCGAAAATGAAATTGAGACAACTCCGGAGCACAGAAATTTAGTTGCGGGAGACCCGTCTTGCGCGGGTTGGACGCGCACGCATGACGATCCAAATGTCGCGCAACTTCGCCAGAAATTGAAACTTACAAATGGAATACGCGGACTTGAAGTTGTTTCGCATACAGAAGTTGAACGTGCTGCTGAATTATTTCATCGTGACGGTTTTGTCGTAGTCGCTGATGCAATTAAACCTGAACAACTCGGACGAATGCGAATTGCTGCCGACCGTGCAATTGATGAGATGCTCGCAGTTGATCCAGACTGTTCAGTGGGCGGTGGTGCAGGTGGGTTGCCGCATCGTTATTCGTTCGGCAGCAGTTCGGCTTCACGTCACATGTTGCATGCAAGTGAGTGGGTTGAATTAATTGATATGCCGACGACGACGCCGATAATCACAGCAATTTTTGGTTCGCCAAATTACATCGTGATTGGTGGGGGAGGCGACATTGCGATGCCTGGTTCTATCGAATATCAAGGTTTGCATTCAGATAACACTTGGGCAGAGCCGCATGATCCGAGCGGGCGAATAACCATGCGCGAGATGCCGGTACCCGCAGTGACAATTAATTTTCCGATGATTGATTTAACTCCCGAGAACGGACCAATACGACAGATTCCTGGCACGCAAAATTCACGAGAGCCAATCCCGAGTTTGTACAACGAACCACAGTGGATGAAACTCAGCACACTTTGTCCGGCTCCCGCAGGATCAGCAATCATTCGTGATTTGCGTTGTTGGCACGGTGGAACACCTAATTTGTCGCGCGATGTTCGAGCGATGCCGAACATTGAATATTTTGCGCCATGGTTTCGCAGTGAAGCAGTTGTTCGTTCGATGCCTTACGAGCAATGGAAGTCATTATCGTCGCATGGTCAGCGAATTTCTAGATATGTAATGTGCGGCAAAGATGAAATCGTGGTTGGCGCCGGTTACATTCATCCGAAATCAAAAATGCGCGAAGAATTTAAAACAAAGCAACTCGCCGAACTCGGCGCAGAAGCCGCCGCCGAATACCTTCGCCGCCTCTAGCTAAACAATTAGCTGGGCAATCCACTTGGCGATTTAGTCGCTAGCCAGCGAATTCGGCACAAAACTTGACGTCCACTGCGACAAAAAGTTTACACATTGCGGGCATGATTGAAAATGCTGTATATCTAATCCGATATAATAATAAAGTGCCGAAAGAACTGTTTTCGAGAAGTCTCATTAGCCGGGCACGACGCGATGCGAATATCTCACAGGCCGAACTTGCGCGAAGAGCGAAGACCAGCCAGGCAGCGATTTCAATGTATGAAGCGGGCACACGGTCGCCGACTTTAGATACTTTGCTGCGCATCATTCGAGCTGCGGGTTTTGATTTGCGTATCGGTTTGTCGGGCCCTGATACCCACACGATTACTCGTGAGCGGTTTGAAAAAACTCTTGATCCGAAAGTTTTAGAAGAGTTC
>CAMCUE010000020.1 GCA_945878705.1 Ferrithrix thermotolerans DSM 19514
TTTTGAGGATCGCTTGAGCATCCAAACGAGTCAAAGTCTCAACTTGCCACTTTTTCATTTCAGATCGCCCTTTGATAATAAATTATATAAGAAAATGAAGAACCTTCGCCGTCTAATCATCGTGTGACAAAGTCATAGGAAGCTTGATCTTTGCAAAATAAATCCAACATTTGATCCCATGATGGCGGTTTAATTCCTAGATTCTGTAGTTTCTGACTACAGTGCAACGATCGATCAACTACAACTGACTCATCTACAGTGACCTTGATGCCAAGCCCTAGTCGATCGTTAAGTTCAGTGATCAGTTTCAATTTAGTGATTGGGGTTGACGCCACATGTACTAAGCCAGTGATCTCTGAACCTATTGTTAGCAGTTGACTAATTAACCCCGACAAACTGAAAGTTGTCAGGCCTGAATATATTGCCTTTGAAAAGCCAGTCACCTGCTTGTTGCGATTACTTAGAATCCATTCAAACAAACTAGTGAAATTTGATAATTCTCGCCCTACATGTGATGTTCGAATTGTTAGGTTGCGATCGTCAACTATTTCTCCAGCAAGTTTTGAAGATCCATAAACATCGACTGGGTCAGGGAAATCGGTTTCAACATAATCTCCTCTGTTACCTGAAAACACACAATCAGTACTTATGTGAATCATTCGAGCACCGCAAGAGTTTGACACTTTCACCAGTTCATGCGGAAACAGGGCATTAATCTGCGTCATCTCGTCGTCACTAATTCTGCTGGCTCTCTGTTTTACAACTCCAATACAATTTATGACAACGTCGAAATCTTGATTTTTAAATATTTGAGTGATTGTGGTGATGTCTTTGGCATCCACACGGCCGAGCCACTTTTCTCTAACTAAAAATTTCGCAAGTCCTGCGTCTGGCGTCCACTGTTGTTTCGATGTTCCATAGACATCGTGAGAATCACTTAAAGTTCGAACCAACATGTGACCCAGCATTCCGCCTGCTCCAAGAATGCAAACTCGCATTAGTTACTTGTCAAGTCACCAGTCAAATGTTTTTCAAGAAAACTATTCACCTCGGTTGTCGACATCAGATAATTTGATGAATTAATTTCGGCGAACTTAATTGATGGTTCAGTTGAAACTGATGATACTTCCGGCAATATTGATTTGATTGCGAAGTAATCACCACGAGATATAGTCCGAACCGATTCTTCTTCAGAAATCATAATCTCGTGCATTTTTTCACCAGGGCGAATTCCACTTTCAATAACCTGAATTTTCTTTGACCCGATGAGTGCCGCTGCAACATCTTGTATCAAAGCGGCCTTTATTTTTGGAATATAAGTTTCACCCGCAGCAGCGAACTGCAGTGCCTCAAAAACGGTGTCAACCGCCTGATCAAGAGTCAATAAAAATCTGGTCATGTTCTTGTCGGTTAGCGTCACGGGCCCGCCGGCAGCGATTTGATCAATAAACAGAGGCACGACGGAGCCTCTCGAAGCAAGAACATTGCCGTAACGAACGGCAATGAATCTTGTTTTGGGGCAACTGATGTTTGCTGCAAGAAAAATTCGTTCTTGTATAGCCTTTGTCATTCCCATCACATTTGTCGGCTTGCATGCTTTGTCGGTCGAGATGGCAACCACACTTTCAACACCCAATTCAAGTTCAGTAATTGCCCGAACAATATTCTCAGCACCTTCAATATTTGTTTTAACCGCCTCAAACGGGAAGTACTCACAAGCCGGTACCTGCTTTAACGCCGCGGCATTAAACACAATGTCGACTGACCGTAATGCTTGCGCAACTGAGTGGAAATCTCGAACATCGCCGATTTTAAACTGCAGCGTACGCTCAAAATTGTGGTACATCACCTCATCTGTTGCGGCGCGGTGATTTAAGTAATCCATTCGCATTTCATGCTGTTTGGCTTCATCGCGGCTAAAAACAATGACACTTTGTGGTGAACCGAGTTGCCCAGACAGTATTCTGCGCACCAAAACTTTGCCGAGCGACCCTGTACCACCAGTGATTAACACGCGTTTGTTGTCTAGATACATCGGTTTGGCTCTCTAGTGGTCGAAAAACTAACTCTTTTCAGGTTATCGGCGCGACTGCACTCAGATTAGGTTTCAATTTGGCTTGAACCTTAACGAAAATCAGCAAGTGCCTTAGCCACTGCCAACGCTGGAAAATTTTTCCGGCGCGCGAAATAATTACAATACAAATTTCGGGCTTTTGTCGTTTCTGGTGACTGCCACCAAGAGTCAATATCGTCCCAAAACTCACCTACATGCATCGCAACAGTTTCTGCAGAATAATGCAAGATCTGGGTCTCAAATAGCCGATCATGAATTTTTTGTGCTGTCGAATTTAGTTTCTCATATCTTGGATCCCAAAAAACTATCGTTGGATATCCAGCCATCAGGTTTGTCGGAATTGTTGTCTCGTTGTAGGTCACTATTGATAATCGGTTTTGACTTTGAGTCAAATTTAGACTGTGCGTTCCAAAATCAATCTCAACACCATTACCTAAAATTTGTGAGATCTGTTGACCGGAAACTCTTGCTGGTTTGTTTGTAGAACTTGCGTTTTTTGGTCTGACTTGGGTTTGATCAAGAACTTTGCTTGGCAGGTTGGAGATAATTAATTCAATGTTATTTAAATATGAACTGTTACTTTGCACTCCGAGCATCCCATAAATATCTGAGTTTCTCGTCAAAGGGCCAAGAACAATTAAAAGACCACCAGTCTTATTGGGTTTGAAATCTTGTTGATGTGACTGAACACAAGTAGGAACAATGACTTCGGAATCGCTGCTCCAACCCCAAGACAAAAATCCATCCACAACGCTACTTTCATAGTTCTCCCCCCAACTTTTGAAACGCTTCAACCCGTACCCGCCTCCGTGCTGACCCGAACATAACTTTGTCTTTCCTGATGCAACATGCTCGGCGGACCAAACTTTAAATTGCTCATTGCGTTGTAACAAAGTATTTGAGAATATAAATTTTGGATGTTTTCTAAGTTGCATCTCGCTAACTTTTTGTTGAAGTTCGTTGAACCCTTCGAAGTAAATCGTCGGCAAATTAGTTGAAATCAAGGATCTTAGAAAACCATCAAACCGATCCACTGACTTTGTTGAAACATTTAAACTTTGACGCCGAATTTGATCAATTGGGTGCACCGAAAGTTTTGAACTGAATCTCCACAACCGAGGCAATGCGCGTAACCGTAAATGCATCACAACTAAGGCCAACTTAGATTGCACAACTCCAGCCAAAACAACTTTTGGATTTGGCGAAAGTTTCTCCAACACAGATTCAAGTTTTGATTTTGCCTGCGGGTTCGGCAAGCCAAAATTAACTTGCTTACGGTATTCAAGTAACTCTTTTTTGCGTTGTGGCGACGAGATTAAAATGTTTTCCGCTGCTGACTTAGTCACGAAATTAACTGCCTCAACATAAATATGGTGATTCCAGATATCTGTTGCGAATAACAGAGATGCTTCGTCGTGTGTCACAGGCAAAAGTTCTTGCCAATTTAAATCAAGTCTTGTTATTTCAATATCTTGATAATTCTCAACAACAAATTCAGCAACTCTCAATCGCATGTGCGACACTTGTGCAAACTGCTGAAACCACGCGCCAACAACAATTCGCCAATAGCGCAATGGATATGCAGTGCCGTGCAACCGATTAAGTTCAATGGCTAAATCTTGAAATACAGACTCACTAACTGATTTAAATGCCTCAAACTCTTCATCCGTAACCTTTGACAAAATCTCTGGAGATTTGACCAAGGTGACTTCAATGTCTTGATCATCGACAAACACTTTGCCATCGACACCAATTCCATCAATAACCACTACCGACTTTGCGTCTCGCCAAAGTTCTGGAAACGGCCCAGTAATTAGATGCGTTCGCGTCACACAACCACCTATAACAATCCAATAATAAAGTGGAGACGATGGGAATCGAACCCACGACCCCCTGCTTGCAAAGCAGGTGCTCTAGCCAACTGAGCTACGTCCCCTTGAGACCAAGACACACTAACAGCGAAAAATTCGTTCTAACTCACAGCAGTGCTCGGGGTATCCTCGCTATATGGTCGGCGAACTTTTATATGCATTTAGGATCATGCGTTTGCCACTTTTGGACGCTGGGGGTCAGGCAATTGGCAAAATCAACGACATTATTGTTGTTGCGGGTCGTGGCACTGAAGCACCTCAAGTACTTGGTTTTGTCGCAACGAGTCAACGTAGGCGAATTTTCGTCAGCGCTACTCGTGTCGGCACTCTCGATAACTCAGGCGCGAGACTGAAATCATGGGATATCAACCTGACTCCGTTTCGTACTCGCGCAGGAGAACAACTTCTCGGCAAAGACATTTTAGACAAACGCCTCGGCGACGAAATAGTTAGTGATATCGCCCTCGTTCATAAAACCGGTAAATCTTCGACTTGGCAAATTACAAAAGTTCGCCTCTCAAAACGCGGTCTATTAAATACCAGATCAGGTCATCGACTAGTTGACTGGCAAGAAATCGCTCACATGTTTGCACCTAAAACCGCAATTGCTGCTGAAGCAGCACGACTTCGCGATATGCACGCCAGTGATGTCGCCACAATTATTCGTGCGTTACCACCTGAGCAACGCAGGCAACTTGCTGATGCGATGGACGACGAACGTTTGGCTGACGTACTTGAAGAATTGCCAGAAGACGAACAATTGCGTTTGATTGAAGGTCTAGATATGGAGCGTCTAAATAGTGTGTTCGACGAAATGGAATACGACGACCTTGCCGACTTACTTGGTCAAATGGGTGTTGATCAACGAACAAAAGTTTTAGATGCAATGGATGATGAAGATGCAGAAACCATGCGTCAATTGTTGTCTTATCCAACTGGCAGTGCCGGCGCAATGATGACGCCCGACATTATTGTGCTTGGACCTGATTCAACTGTGGCTGATGCACTTGCTTTAATTCGCGATCCTGAACGACTCGTATCAATCGCAGCGCAAGTTTTTATCGCTCACGCTCCCCACTATCCACCGACTGGTACATATATCGGAGTTGTTAACTTTCAACGATTACTTCGCGAACGACCAAGCATGACTCTTCGCCATTGCGTGGAGAATGAACCAACTATTGATCCACTGTTGGCTGAACGAGAAGTTGCTGAACGGCTTGCCTCATACAACATGTTGACCGTTGGTGTTTGTGATGCCAATGGTCGTCTACTTGGCGCCGTCACGGTTGACGACGTGTTAGACAATGCGTTACCTGCCGACTGGCGTCGTAAAATTCTTCCACGCGATCAAACGAACCATGAGATTACGGAAAATATAAACAAGGGATTTATTCAAGATTTGAATGGGGGACGTAATGAAGCGCCGTGAAGATCTTGGGCGTCCACGCAACCAACCAAAAATTGGTGTTCAATATAATCGCAGTGCGTTTGGTGAATTTGCTGAAGGTGTCGCACGGCTAATGGGGACCGCGCGATTTTTGGTAATTCAATCAGTTTTGGTTTTGATTTGGGTTGCTTTTAATATTTCATTTATTGCATTTCGTTGGGATAAATACCCATTTATTTTGCTGAACTTAATGTTCTCGATTCAAGCTGCCTATGCAGCACCGCTAATTCTGTTGGCACACAACCGGCAAGAGTTACGAGACCGCGAACAAGCCGAGATTGATCGCAATGTTGCGATCAGAACTCAAAATGATGCCGAGTTTTTGGCTCGCGAAATCGCCAGTGTGCAATTAGCGCTTTCGAATGTTGTTACATCTGATGAACTTACTCAGCACATTGAGCGACTAACTGATGCAATATTAAAGTTAAACGGTTCAACTGCACTTACTGCAACGACCGATTAGGTCTAAGCGATGTTGGTCAAGTTTGAAACCAGAACGCTTAGCGATCTGCAACAACGCTGCATCAAGATTTAGTTCAAGTGCTTCAGGAATTCGTACATCAAGAACTTCGCCACATTTAGAACAAACTAAGTGATGATGATGTCCAAGAATCTCGTCATTTAGCTCATACCGTGCTACTTCGTCAGTACTAAAAACTCTTTGTACCACGCCAACATTTTCAAGGACAACAAGATTGCGATATAGAGAACTCTGTGCCAATACTTTTTTAGTACTGCTAGCTCGTTTTATCAATTGTTGAATTATTAGCGGACGATCGGCCGCCGCTAACACGGTGACAATCAGTCGGCGTTGAGATGTGTAACGCTGGTCGTGCTGATTAAATTTGCGTATGGCTTCTGCATGCACATCGCTAGTTCGCTGATGATGCCCTGACACACCAAGCAATATATCTAAGCTCTGACGAAGGCGTGTAAATTAATTCCGGAGCTAATCGTTTTTGCCAGTAGCGATTTATTGGGCAATGCGTCTTCACCAAGAACATGTGCTCCGATCGCTGTCAGTTCACTACTGGCAATCGCGTCAGCGGTCACCGCGGCAACTACTCCTGCAACTTGACCGACGCGCTCGGCGACTCCGACGACATCAACCAACCGTCCACCATTCTTCATTCCGCGAACCTCAACACGAAGTCCACCCATTCCTCCTTCGGCCTGAGGCGGGATCAACATTGGTACTCGAGAAAACACACGGTCTCTTCGAGTCGCGCTGACTCGCGCCGACACACGATCAAGTTGCGGAAAAGCACGCTTAATTAAAAGTGGATCGGGTAACTCGCCTCGGTAACAGTCATACGCGCCGACTGGCTCTGGAAACCAACATAGTTCCCGTCCGCTTCCGGCTGGACGACGCAACCACTCACCATCGTGCCAACCAATTGCTTGCCCAGCCAATGCTCGGTGATGCTGTCGCGCGCACTCTGGACCGCCAGTGCCGTGAAGAGCAACATGAACTTCATCAATCGTGTCAAAAGACTCAGCGACTTGTCTTACAAGCAACCCAGACATACCAGGTGATGATGCAGCACCAACTACCAAAGTCGCATTGTGGGTACTCGCAAGTTTAGACAGCGATAGCAGATTCAAACAATCAGCAATATCGTCACTCGTTGAAACAACAGAAACACCAGAACTAACTAATTCTCGAGCGATTGCCAAATGCGGAGAAGGTCCTGCTATTACAACAACTTTCATTGAGTTCAAATCATGACGGTCAACGACATTTAGTTTTGTATTATTATCCGCTAATCGAGCCGCTAAACGCTGCGCCAAAACTTGCTCGCGATCGCAGATATAAATTTGCGAATGAGAAAAGAGGCGAAGCGTTTCTGCGACGCGAGACCCAACTACTCCAGCGCCAATTACTCCAACAAATTGATTCGGCACTTACTTTGATTCGTTAACTTTGCGCCAACCACCTTGTTTAAGAGCACCAGAACCTTTGCTCTTGAAACGAAGGACTCCTGCAACTGCGCTAGCCACACTGACCGCTAACAAAACTCGCCTGATGAATTTCATTGTTGTACCTCCGTGGGGCTAACAAGAATCGAACTTGTGACCTCATCCTTATCAGGGATGCGCTCTAACCAACTGAGCTATAGCCCCGATTTGCTTCGAGGGACTTGAAAGGCTACTGCCCTGATTCACCTGCCTCAACTACCGGATCATTGCTGGTTCGAACCTCTTCTTCAAGCACCGTGACCCGCACTCCTCCAACCAGGTCTGTAATCAAATTAAAAATCGTCGCCATCAACACCCACAATCCAGTGAGCAAGATCACCAAAAATAGCCCTAATACCGACATATTGCCAAAAAGTTTGCCACCATCAAACGAAAAAGTCTCCCACCCGAACGACTCCATAAAATTTTCTAGATTGTCTATCGTGCCCGTTGATTTGGCAACGTTCCACAACAACACGAGCGTAATTAAGGCAACAAAATATAAAACCAGATGAAAAACTAGACCAACTTTAAACACTGACCAAGGATCAATATCTCGGATAACACGCGACACGCGACGAACGCGGGGCCGATGTTTTGTCGACTTCTGTGAAGAGTTCACCTTTGCAGTGTAGACAGATGATTTGCGTGAGTTGTCACAGCAAATGAGTTGCGCAAAGTGTTGTGATAGTCAATTGTTACTTGACAATGTTCGTCTGTAGATATCACATCAACTATTTCAGCATCGTCGTTATTGACAAACTGCCGAACAGACGCTTGCCCATTAATAACGCAGGCAAGCGCCCCTGCATCGGCGACAACTTGAGCCTGTTGTGCGTCGATAACCAACTTGGCTGAGTGGACCAAACCTCCGAGGGTAAGACAACTCAAGGTGATTGCAACTACTACGAACAACACGGCCGAACCGCCCTCGTTTTTGATAATGCGTGCTCTGGCGAAAATAATTAAACTTCGTCGGTCGCCAAGATTGGTGCGACAGAAGCAACAACCTGCCCTGCACCAAGACTCATCACCCGCACACCAGTTGCGGCACGACCTTGGGTCGAAATATCTTTAACTGGCGTTCTAATAGTTGTGCCGGCCGAAGATACGGCAACTATCTCATCATCGTCACCGACCATAAATGCCGCTACGACGTGACCTTTTTTACCAGTGAGTTTGATGCCGATCATTCCTAAGCCGCCGCGACCTTTGCGCATGAAATTGTTTAGTGGTGTTCGTTTGCCGTAACCAGACTCTGTCATTAACAGTAATGAAGATCCTGTTTTTGCGATGTCCATTGACACGACTTCATCACCTGCACGCAACCGCATGCCGCGCACTCCGGCAGCAGACCTGCCCATTGGTCGCACTTGTTTTTCTGAGAATCGAATCGTTAAACCATCTCGGCTAATAATAAACACATCGTGAGTACCGTGTGTTTCAATAACGCGGATCAACTCATCTTTTGGTCGCAGTTTGACGGCAATTAAACCATCTCGACGAGACGAATCGTATTCATCAAAAGCTGTTTTTTTAACTTGACCTTGCTTTGTGACGAAGAATAAAAACCGCTTACCAGGAAATTCACGAGTATCAATAATCGCTTGAATCGTCTCGCCTGCTTTCAGTGGCAATAAATTGACGATTGGAATACCTTTTGCTGTTCTTTCGCGTTCAGGAATATCTAGTGAGCGCAATCTGTACACGCGACCACGATTTGAAAAGAACAATAGATACGAGTGCGTCGTCGTGAAAATTACATTGCGAACTATGTCGGCGTCTTTCATTTTTGCACCACTGACGCCACGTCCACCACGACTTTGTGATCTGAACGAATCAGCAGAAACTGACTTGATGTATTGCGCTTGTGTCATTACTACAACAAGTTCTTTATCGTCTACCAGATCTTCAATGCTCAACTCGCCAACATCTGCCGTAATTTTACAGACTCGATCGGTTGCAAACGTTTCGCGCACGGTTGTTAATTCTTTGGAAATCACCGATCGTAATTTTTTGTCATCTGCCAAAATTGATTTAAGTTCTTTGATGCGCGCTTGAACATCTTTTTGCTCTGTCTCAAGATCAATTCGTGATAACCGAGTCAATTGCCGAAGTTGCATATCTAAAATGTCAATTGCTTGGCGCTCGCTAAACCCAAACTGCTTGCCCATCAACGCCGCTTTGGCGCTGTTTCCGTCTTCGCTGCCACGAATAACTTTGATTACTTCATCTATTACATTTAGTGCTTTAAGTCGACCTTCAAGAATGTGGCCACGATCTTGCGCTTTAGCAAGGCGATATTTGCTGCGCCTTGTGATTACATCGATCTGATGGCGAACATAACCAGCTAATGCGTCTCGAAGATTGATCGTTCTTGGCACACCGTCAACAAGCGCAACCATGTTCACAGGGAAACTTGTTTGCAAAGTTGTCAATTTGAACAAGTTATTCATTACAACATTTGAGTTGGCATCGCGCTTAAGTGTGATTATTAAATTTGTTTGCCCGCCCGATGAGTTGTCGTTAACATCAGCGATGCCGTCAAGGTCTCCGCCATCAACAAGTTCTTGAATTCTTGCCGCAATCGCCGAACAACTCGCTTGGTATGGCAGTTCGGTAACAACGATTCGCATTTGATTGCGTTGGCCTTCTTCAATCGCGACTTTGGCTCGCATCTTGATACTGCCTCGACCGGTCTTGTATGCATCATTGATTCCGGATCGACCAAGAATTAATCCACCAGTTGGGAAGTCAGGGCCTTTGACGAATTTCATTAGGTCGGCAATCGAGGCCTCTGGATTATTGATTAGGTGCAATGTTGCATCAACAACTTCGCCGAGATTGTGCGGCGGAATACTCGTCGCCATACCGACCGCGATGCCCTGCGAACCATTGACAAGTAGGTTTGGAAACCGCGCTGGAAGCACCGAAGGTTCTTCAGATGTACCGTCGTAATTTGCAATTAAATCAACTGTGTCTTCGTCAATATCTGCAAGCAATTGCATTGCCAATGGGTGCAATCTCGATTCTGTGTATCGGCTTGCTGCCGGACCAAAGTCTGGCGAACCATAGTTGCCGTGAAAGTCAATTAGCGGATGACGCAACGAAAACGGTTGGG
>CAMCUE010000021.1 GCA_945878705.1 Ferrithrix thermotolerans DSM 19514
TGGCGTCGCGAGTTTCAAAAGATCTCAAAAGGTGCAATAGTTTTCTCACATATTAAGCCAACAAATCTCGCGTTACTTCGAGTATGTATTTCGCTAATGCAGTCAAAAGCACAAATAGTCGGATTTATTGTCGGCGGTGCAGTTGTGCCAAGTTCAACTACCATCAGCGAATCGGAAAAACTAAATCAACTAATAAAGACTTTATATCATTTTTTTCGACGAAATATATTATGGTTTGTTCTGCCCAAGTTTGTCGTAAGTGGTGGGTCTGAATCTGATCGTACGGCCAGACGAGATTTTCCAAAAACTACTAAAATTATTGCCGCTAATTCCTCAGACTACTCCCAGTTTTTAAGGCTGGACTTGACTGAAATTACGACTGAACGAGCAGTCGTCTATCTGGATACTGGTTTCCCAGGATTTCCGCGCGACGAACTTCGCACAGGAACGACAGAAAAAATCTTGCCAGAAGATTGGTATCCAAATCTAACCAAGTTTTTTTCACTAGTTGAATCAGTTCTTAATCTGAGAGTTGATATTGCGGTACACCCGAAGCATTTGGGTCGCGATCATCGGCCACTATTCGCGGAGCGAAAAACAATTCATGGTCAAACTGCTTCGCTTGTGGCGTCACGAGAACTAGTAATTGCAACTAATAGCACCGCAATAAGTTATGCAATTAGTTTCGCCAAGCCGTTGGTTTTAGTTTGGTCTGACCTTATTGAAACGGGGATTGATCAGCGTAAAAAATCATTTATCTATAATTTCTCCGTTGCCACTGGGGCTACGATTTTCAATATTGACCGCGAGTATTCGGAGCAAGAACTTCGTGCAGCACTAGTTATTGATCACGAGAAATACGAGTCGTACAAGCAGAAGTATTTAACTTCGCGAACCGACAATAAGCCGAACTATCAAATTCTGTTAGACGAAGTAATCAATAAATAAAACTAGCCTGCGCTACTTGCGCGATTAGCCCTCAAATCGTGCTTTATTGATTGCATCGCGAGTTTCAATTGCAACTTTACGAGCAGAGTCAGCAAAAGTTTTCGAACGATCGGCATAGAGAATCGCACGTGACGAGTTAATGATTAATCCGCGATTGTTTTCGTCGCGACCAGCACGAATGACAGTTGCAACATCGCCACCCTGAGCACCAATGCCAGGCACGAGAATTGGCATCTCGCCAACAATCGCGCGTACCGCGGCGAGTTCGGCTGGGTATGTTGCACCGACTACTAGCGCGCAGTCGCCAATTTTTCGCCATTCATCTGCCGCGGTGCGAGCGATGCGCAGATATAACGGTTCGTCGTCGGTAGTAAGCGATTGAAACTCACTTGACCCAGCGTTTGAAGTGCGGCATAAAACAATCGTGCCTTTGTCGTGGGTCGCCAAAAATGGTTCAAGGCTGTCAGTGCCGAGAAATGGATTTACGGTTACGGCATCAGCGCCGTATCTGACGAATGCTTCGCGTGCATAAAGTTTTGCCGTGTCGCCGATATCCCCTCGCTTAGCATCAAGAATCAGAACTACATCTGGAAACTGGTCGCGAATGTAAGCACAAATATTTTCTAGTTGGGTCTCTGCACCACACGCAGCGAAGTAAGCAATTTGTGGTTTGAAAGCACAAACCAAATCACCAGTTGTATCAATAATCCGTTTACAAAAAGCCTCAATGTCTCGAACCCCACCTTGCAAAGTTTCTGGGAACCTGGTTACGTCTGGGTCCAGACCAACACACAGCATTGAGTCACTTTGCGACCAAGCATGGTTCAGACGCGAATAGAAACCCATGCGCTAGTTATTGTTCAATCGTGATCGCCCCAGTTGGGCAAATTTCTTCAGCGGCAATAACTGACTCGCGAAGTTCTTCGGGCGGGTTTTCATTCAAAACATACAAGAACCCGTCCTTACGTAATTCAAAAACATCGGGGCACATTTGCGTGCATGCCCCAGTTGAAGCACAATTGTCAAAATTTACGGTGACCTTCACTCAAGTGAGACTAGTTGAGAAATACTTAAAGTATTTAACGGCCCAAGTTTTCTTGACGCTCAAATGCACTTAACACAGCACGCAACGATGCGGTAATCGTGCTCGGGTCGGTGCCAACACCCCAACGCAAATCGCCCTGTTCATTGGCACCCTCGATATATGCAACGGCTACGGCCTCAGAGCCTTGACTCAGAGCGTGCTCTACATAATCTTTAACATCGAAAACAACTTTGAACTCGGTCCGTAGTGCGTGAACAAATGCATCAATCGGACCATTACCTTCTCCGGTCAAAGTTCGTGGCGATCCGTTAACTAACAACTGTGCGCTAATTGTCGTTGTACCTTTTGAGTCGCTGCGCATTTCGTGGCTTTCAAGTTTGAACATTGACTCCACTGACAAATATTCGCTCTCGAAAGCACTCCACATGATCTCGGGCGAAATTTCTGTGCCTGAGTCTTCTGTAATGTGTTGAATTGCTTTTGAAAACTCAACTTGCAATCGCCGCGGCAATGCAAAACCATATTCGGTTTGCATCACATATGCAACGCCGCCCTTGCCTGACTGACTGTTCACACGAATCACTGCCTCATACGTGCGACCAACATGTTTTGGATCAATCGGCAAATATGGCACAGCCCATTGGTCATAATCTTTCGGCAGCGCATCGAAGCCTTTTTTAATGGCATCTTGATGACTGCCCGAAAATGCGGTGTAGACAAGATCGCCCGCATATGGTTGACGCTCAGGTACTGCCAGTCGATTGCAGTACTCAGCATCTCGACGCAAGGCATCAATGTCTGTGATATCTAATTGCGGGTCTACGCCGTTCATAAATAAATTCATTGCCAAAGTAATGATGTCAACGTTTCCGGTCCGCTCGCCATTGCCGAATAAAGTTCCTTCTACACGATCAGCGCCGGCCATCACACCGAACTCTGCAGCTGCAACCGCACAACCGCGATCGTTATGTGGGTGCAGCGAGAGCACAAGTTTTTCGCGGCGGGGCACATTGCGGTCGAACCACTCAATCACATCGCCATAAACATTTGGCGAGTAGCACTCGACAGTTGCTGGCAAGTTCAAAACGATCTTGCGCTCAACTGTTGGCTCAATGACTTGCATTACTGCTTCGCAAATTTCAACGGCAAACTCTGGCTCAGTCAATGTAAAACTTTCAGGCGAGTATTCGTAGCGCAAATTAGTGCCTGTTAATTTTGTTTCAAGTTCGCGACAAATCTTTGCTGCGCTCGTCGCGATCTCGATTACGCCAGGTTTGTCAAGGCCAAACACGACACGGCGTTGCAGCGGGTTCACCGAGTTGTAAAAGTGCATAATCGCTCGTGGCGCACCAGAAATGCAGTCATAGGTTCGCTCAAGAAGTTCACGCCGACACTGCACAAGCACCTGAATCGTCACGTCTTGCGGAATCAGATCTTGCTCAATCAACAATCGCACAAAGTCATAATCTGGTTGGCTGGCAGACGGAAACCCAACTTCAATTTCTTTGAAACCCATCTTCACAAGTGTCTTAAACATTCGCAATTTTCGCTCAGGATCCATCGGGTCGATCAAAGCCTGATTGCCGTCGCGCAAGTCAACAGAACACCACAGCGGAGCCTTGTCGATAATACGATTTGGCCAAGTGCGGTCGGCGAGCACGAGCGGCACCGAATGCGAGTATTTTTCAAATTGCATCTTGCGTGGATGAGTTGGATTTGGTGGCACTTGGTGTCTCGTTTCTGTTTTAATTTTCTCGAATTTTTTAAACTAGTTTTGGCAAAAAGAAAACCCCCTGGGCCTTTTGGCTCAGAGGGTGCGGCTGCAGTGATATGAGACTGCGCCGTTACGTAAGTAGTAGTCCGTTTCCGTTAATCATGATTCTTCAGTGTGCCTGCAAAACCAGTCAACACCAACTAGCTAGCGAACTAGCCAGCCATCTAACTCGGGGTTGGGGTGAGAAAGTTTCTGAACTGCCAAGGGTCTGTCATATCAAGACGACCAGTGTTGCCATATCCAGGAAACAAATCATTGCGGGTCTTTAATGGGTCCCAATCGGTCGGGGCACTGTGAATCTCGCCAAGATATGGTCGGGCATCAGCGAGAACTGACTTCCATGGCAAGTCATCTGGCACACAAACACCCTCATTCGGGCTGGCAATCATCCACTTCAAAGCAGCCAACACAGAACCAGCAACTTGCAAAGTCGTTGCACTTTGCCCAGTGACGATTGAACGCGCTTCGTCAATTGATAACCGTGTGCCAGTCCACCAACCCGTGTAGTCGTGACCGAGCAACAACACACCAAGTTCGTCGCGACCAGAAATAATTTCGTTGTTCATGATTCGCTCATCTGGTTGCTTTTGCCAGTTGCGCATACGCAATTCGAGCACACTATTAATTGCTTCGTTCGAGGGGCAATATGAATAGTGCACAGTGGGACGATAAATCGCTTTACCCGAATCATCACGCACAGTTAAGTGATTACTCATCGTGTAACTCTCGCCGTGGCGAATTATCATTCCGAGAATTTCTCCACTCGGAACCCACGAGCGAACCCAAGTTTCCATCCCAGGTTGGGCTAAACAAATTTGATTACACGGGCCGTCATCGGCATGCACTTGTGCGTTGGCCGGCATCCACCTCTCGTGAGTACCCCAACCCATTTCGGCTGGTGCGACACCTTCTTCGTAGAAACCTTCAACCGACCAAGTGTTAACAAATTCGTTAACTTGTTTTGGTTGATTTGTGATTTGTGTATCGCGCTCGCTGATGTGAATTACACGCGTGCCCGTCAACATCGCCAACCGGTCAAACGACTCAGTTGCAAGCGCTGACTCAAGTGCACTTTGTCGCGAGCCTGCACGACCGTCGCTAAGAATTTTATTTGAAATCTCAAATAGCGCCTGCTTGGCAAAGTGTGAAACCAAGCCTGGGTTCGCACCGTGTTCAACAACTGCGCTCGGGCCGTTGTTTGATCCCCATTTCGCAATCATTTTACGAATTTGTTGATGGCGCACATAGAGAGTGCGCTCAAGTGGGTGAGTTGCCGCCATGTCGTCGTACGGGTTCCACAATTCAACCGACGTGTTGAGGTATCGCACGCCGCGCATGCGACACCATTCAAGAATTGTCGTGCAATTAATGTTCCAGGCGAGGTCTAACAAAATGTCGCCAGCGGCAACGCGCTCTGTTAAGAAGCCGTCGAGATTTTCGCGAGTTACTTGCCCAATTTCGTAGGTGACGCCCATCGCCAAAGCATCCACAACGCGATGACGATTATCAACAAAGTCAACGATTGAAATTGATTTCGGATCAAGTTTTAAGTCGCGAACTATCAGCGGAATTACCGCTTGCGCAACAGAACCACAGCCGAGAACAAGCACCCGATTTGGGCGCGCTTGCGCGGTCACGCGTATCGAGTGGCGGAGTCGTCCTTGCCAGCGTTTAAAAGTGCATTTAATGAAGCGTCAAATGCAATGTCGGATGGCAGCAACAAAGATTGCCAGTCATATGTAATGCCCTTGCGACCGGTGAACAGCGGCTCGTCAAGTGCTGCAAGATTGCTCAGATAGTTCTCAGAAGAAGTATCGATAAACACAATTTTTGACCCTACACACATCACAAACAATTGTCTACTGTCTGAGTGGTCAGGCAACACTGACTCGTGAGTCAGTGAACAGGTTAGAGAAGCAGTGTTCTTGCTAGTTCTCGGATTTGCTAGCGGTCGTCACCAAGACGACGACGGTCGCGTTGGTAGCCTGAGAGTTCAGATGTCTGACCCCAAATCTCGTCGTGGCGCGCCTCGCCCGACTAACCACTCCTCAGGTCGTACTCCGAATCGTTCGCAAAATCCGCGACCTGCTGGTGAATCGACCGAGAACGCCAGTGGCAACATCGGATCAAGTTCGAATACTCGCCAAGCAGTTACGACCCCGACGGGTTTCGCCGATCTCGGGGTCAGTGAGCGGGTTGACGCTGGTCTAGCAGCGGCAGGTTTTGCGGCGCCATTTGCGATTCAAACTGAGGCGATACCTGTGGCGCTGAGCGGCGAAGACCTGTGTGGTCGTGCTCGAACTGGCTCTGGCAAGACTTTAGCGTTTGGCGTGCCGATGATTGAGCGCGTAACTCAAACTGCTCTAGCTAAGAAACCCCGTGGTCTTGTGCTCGTTCCAACTCGCGAATTGGCGGTGCAAGTTACCGATGTCTTGGCGCCAATTGCCAAACATTGCGGCGTGCGCGTGCTTGCCGTTTATGGTGGTGCGGCTCGCGACAAACAAGTTGATCAACTAAATCGTGGCGCTGAAATCGTGATTGCGACACCGCTTAGATTGATCGATTTGTTGAAATCAAATGAGGCAGATCTCAGTGATGTTGAAGTGATCGTGCTTGACGAGGCAGATCGCATGGCCGACGAAGGTTTCATGCCACAAGTTGAGTGGATTTTGCGTCATGTCACAAAAATTCACCAAACAATGTTATTTTCGGCAACTTTAGACGGGCAAGTTGCGACGCTCGTCAAGCGTTACATGAAGTCTCCAAAAGAAGTCAGCATTGATGCGCCGACCGACACGGTTGGCACCATGCGTCACTTATTTCTTGGTGTTCATCACATGGATAAAAATCGGGTTATCGCCGCCATGGCTCGCGCAGGCGGCCAAACAGTAGTTTTCTGCGACACTAAACGAGCATGCGACAAAGTTTCCGATGATCTTGTCGCACTTGGCGAAAAGGTTTCGGCATTGCACGGTGACATGGCCCAAGGTGCACGCGAACGTTCATTACGCAAGTTCGCCCAACGCGAACTAAATATTTTGGTCTGCACTGATGTCGCGGCGCGCGGAATCGACATCGATGATGTCGGGATTGTCGTGCATTATGTGCCACCGCTAGAAGTTAAAACTTACTTGCATCGATCTGGCCGAACGGCAAGAGCTGGCAAAGACGGTTGGGCAGTAACACTTGCTGAATACAACCAGCACACGACTTGTCGAATTATTCAGCGCGGTTTGCGACTTGACACTCAGGCACCGATTGAGGTTTTCTCAAACGATAAACGACTCGCTAATTTGAACTCGTTTTTAGCGAGTTCGAACGTTGCCAGCTAGAACCAAGTTGGTCGGCTAGTTTCAAAACGCGAAATCTCGTCGCTGTGCTGCAAAGAAATCGATATGTCGTCAAGTCCGTTTAAGAATCGATTTTGAGTGTCGGCGTTAATCTCAAATTTTTCGCACATTCCAGTGCTCGGCACTTCAACAACGAGTCGCTCAACATCAACAGTGATTTCAGTCGTCGAGTCGTTCTCGATAATCTGCCAAAGTTTATTGACTATTTCCTCACTCAAAACCACGGCGATCAGACCGTTCTTGCCACAGTTGTTGCGAAAGATGTCGCTGAAACTTGGGGCGATTACCGCGTTGAATCCACCCTGTTGAATCGCCCAAACAGCATGTTCGCGCGAAGACCCAACACCAAAACTTTTACCTGCAACCAAAATTGATGCGCCCGCGTAACGCTCGTCGTTGAGCACGAAATTTCGGTCGTCGCGCCACGTCGAAAACAAACCTTTTTCGAAACCTGTTCGCTCGACGCGCTTCAACCATTCAGCCGGAATAATTTGATCGGTGTCAACATCGCTGCGCTTGAGCGGCACACCGCGACCAGAAATTACTTGCACGGCTTTCATGACAAATCTTCTGGAGCAGCAAAATGGCCAGCGACTGCAGTAGCAGCGGCAACCGCAGGTGAGACCAAGTGAGTGCGACCACCGCGACCTTGTCGGCCTTCAAAATTACGATTTGATGTGCTGGCAGCGCGTTCTTGAGGTGCAAGTTTGTCTGGGTTCATCGCCAAGCACATTGAGCAACCCGGTTCACGCCAGTCAATGCCGGCTTCAATGAAAATTTTGTCAAGACCTTCGGCTTGCGCCTGCAACTTCACTGCGTGACTTCCTGGCACGACCATCACACGTTTTACTTTTACTTTTCGCCCGCGAACAACATCTGCGGCCGCACGCAAATCTTCAATTCGAGAATTTGTGCAAGAGCCGATAAACACGGTGTCAACTTTGATGTCACGAATCGCGGTGCCCGCTTCTAGTCCCATATATTCAAGCGCACGCGTAACGCTGTCACGCTCGGTCGCATCGCTGTAGTCACTTGGTGTCGGCACCAAACCATTTAGAGATACAACTTGGGCCGGGTTCGTACCCCAAGTTACATTCGGCGAAAGTTTGCTGGCGTCAATAGTTACTTGCTTGTCAAACACAGCGCCGTCATCTGTTCGCAAAGTTTTCCAATCGGCGATCGCTGCTTCAAATTGTTCGCCACTCGGCGCAAACTCACGACCGCGTAAATATTCAAAAGTTATTTCGTCTGGTGCGACAAGCCCCGCACGCGCGCCAGCCTCTATCGACATATTGCAAACGGTCATTCGACCTTCCATCGACAGCGCACGAATTGCCGAACCGCGATATTCGATCACATGGCCAATGCCGCCGCCCGTTCCGATTTCGCCGATCACAGCGAGGATGATGTCCTTTGCAGTGACACCCTTTGGCGCTACACCGTCGACGGTAACGCTCATCCACTTCGGGCGTTCTTGGGGCAAAGTTTGAGTTGCTAAAACATGTTCGACTTCGCTCGTGCCGATACCAAATGCGAGTGCACCAAATGCACCGTGCGTCGCTGTGTGACTGTCGCCGCAAACAATCGTCATGCCAGGCAGTGTGCGACCTTGCTCTGGGCCGATCACATGCACAATGCCTTGTCGAGCGTCTCCCATTGGGTAGAGAGTGATCTTGAAATCTTTGGCGTTTTTGCGGAGTACTTCAATTTGTTTGGCCGAAATTTCGTCAGCAATCGGCAGGTGAATATTCTCAGTGGGCACATTATGGTCTTCAGTCGCTACTGTGAGGTCTGGTCGACGTACCGTGCGGTTTGCAAGACGCAAGCCGTCAAATGCCTGCGGACTCGTAACTTCGTGAACTAAGTGCAGATCTATATATATAAGGTCTGGTTGATCTTTTCCAGAACTGACTACATGGCGATCCCAAACTTTTTGTGCAAGGGTTTTGGGTTGCGAGTTCACCTGTCTATTCTGCCTGAGTAATCTGCTGTCTCAACGATTATTTTCAAGGTCGCTCGTCGCAATAGTGTAAAAAACACTGCTGAAAACAGTCAGTGCGGCGGCAAGGGCGAGCATTGTTCCGAGCACGCCTAAAGGTGGTTGCCACACAGGGTTGCTAAACATCTCAAAGAAGTTTTGTGGTTTGATACCAACTGAGTATCGACGGATCACATTTATTGCCGTCATGAAGATCGCCATCGACCAACAACTAATTACAATTTTGAGCCCCTTTCTTTGTGGAGCCCACATTGCCCCAATGACGATTGGAATACCAGCAATGAGTGGTGTGAGATAACGACCTTGAACCCCGTAAGTGCGCAACAAGTTTTGCGTGTTTCGATTAATGAAAATCATTAAGAAAGGGATTAGTAACGCTAAGCAAACCACGGCGTAGCGAGTTGCTTTTGGAACCTGATTCCAGTTCTGAGCAATAATCACTGCAAACAGCGCAACAAAAAACCACACAACAAATGTTGGCGTAGGTGTGTCAAGCCAACCGAAATTACCAATTGACTCTGCAACCTTGTTAGAAATGTCACTCATTGATTGTTCGACGATCTGTCTGAACGTCGGATTGCTCGGGTCAATGACAACTCGTTCACCGAGGTGGTGTGAGTAAATTCTTAAATACCATAAGGCCATCACTAGCAGCGAAATTATCGTTGCGAGAATTATTCGCCAACTCGAAATGATCCGTGCGAGTGACTCTCTTAAGTTGTGTTGTGCAATCAACGAAATGCCGACAATAATTGCCAGATTGACTACGCCAATAGGTCTCGCAAGTATTAACAGAGAGGCAGAAATCGCAACAGAGCTAAACGTCAGCAACGAATTTTTAGTTGAGGATAACAATGTTGTAATCGAGCACCAAAAACATATCGCTGCCGAAATTTCAATTGCACTTGAACTGATCACAGAACTAAAAAAAATTACGCCCGGCGTAACTGCAGCCAAAACGACAATTATTGATCTTCGGTTAGACGAGATATTGACACAGCCAAGAGCAAGCAAAAATGCACACACAGCAGCGTTGAATAGTCGTCCAAGACGTACAGAAAAATCAGTTGCGCCGACTAGTGAACCCAACCCGCTAGCCAAGTATCCGACTGGCGGATACCGACCCATGTCGGTTCTGGGTTGTTCGACCGGCGTCAATGTTTCGAGTGGTTGAGAGCACGCTGGAGTGTCTGGTTTACCGACGAAGCACCACGGCACTAATTGCGCGACGCCAAATTGTTGCGGAATGTCAACATAAATTGACCAGTATGCGGTTGTTTGACTAGCAGCAATGTCGGTGCCGACGAACTTTCCTCTGACTAATGCGGCACCTCTGATATAGCTTGCTGGCTCGTCTG
>CAMCUE010000022.1 GCA_945878705.1 Ferrithrix thermotolerans DSM 19514
CGATTAAGAATTGACTCATCTGCGGCGGGCGCACCAGTCAACGGGTTCCGCACAACTGGAATAGTCGTCGTAGTCGTCTCGGGAATTGTCGTTTCAACGATTGTGTCTATAGGTAAATTTGCAGAAGTATCGGACTTTCCACCACAACTCGCGACGATCAAGCCACAGGCGATTAATCCAACAGTGGCAAGTTTGGTTTTCTTAATTTTAAGATTTTTCATTTTACATCTCCCTTAAAAGTGCGATTCGTTCTGATAGTGGTGGGTGGGTATTAAACAGTTTATGAAACCCAGCGAGTCTACCCTCGTCATTGACCCCAGATAAAGGTTGCTCAATCCACATGTGGGCCGTTGCCATGCTCGCCGAGTGCGTCACGGTGCTGTCTGCCTGAAGTTTTTCAAGAGCGGAAATCAAACCTGGTGGGTACCTAGTAATTTGACACGCCGAAACATCTGCGAGAGTTTCGCGACGACGACTAATTGTTGCCTGCATCATTCGGGCAACCAACGGTGCAATTATCAACAGCGCAAAGCCAACAAACGCAAGCGGATTGGAAGTGTTTTGCCGATCATTTTGACGGCTTACTCGCCCGCCGTTCCACCACATCATGCGGATCGCGATATCTGTCAACAATGCAATTGTGCCAACGAGAGTTACTGCAAGTGTTGCAACCAAAATGTCATAGTTGCGAATGTGTGAAAGTTCGTGAGCCAAAACACCTTCAAGTTCAACGCGATCAAGTTTCTCAAGTAAGCCAGAGGTGACAGCAACTGCCGCGTGCTTTGGATTTCTGCCAGTCGCAAATGCATTTGGAGCAGGATCATCAATCACATAAAGGCGTGGCTTCGGTAAACCACTGGCGATACATAATCCTTCAACCAGATTGTGTAAACGCTTGTACTCAATTTCGTCGGCAAGTTTTGCGCGACTCACGGTCAAGGCGATCGTGTCTGATTTCCAATATGAAACAATCGACATTGTTCCTGCAATTATTAGAGCAACTGTTACCGAAAATACTGGATTACCAAGCACCGCCCCAACAGCCACACCAACCACGACGAGGATCAACGCAAAACCGATTAACAAAAAGATAGAGCGCCGCTTGTTCGAGGCAATTAGGTCATACATCTGTGGCCTGAGTTTCTAGAATTGTACCTTAGGCACAATTTTTTCTGAATCAGTAGCCGCAAACGAGTCAACCTCTGAGAATTTAAATATTGAAGCAAGCACAACGCTCGGAAAAGTCGCGATTGCATTGTTGTAAGCCAATACTGCATCATTATAAAATTGTCTGGCATAGGCAATACGACTCTCGGTGTTGCTTAGTTCTTCTTGTAAGTTTAAAAAACTCGCATTGGCTTTGAGGTCTGGGTAAGCCTCAGACAAGGCGAAAAATTGTCGCAAAGCACCAGATAATGCGCTGTCTGCAGTTGCTTGACCTGTTGCTGTGCTTGGTGCGCTCATTGCCGAGTTGCGCGCAGCGATCACTTGTTGCAACGTCTTTTGCTCGAAATCTGCGTATCCCTTAACAGTCTCTACGAGATTTGGGATTAGTTCAATGCGACGCTTCAACTGGACATCAATTTGCGCCCATGCGTTTTTGACCTGATTACGACGCTGAACCAGCGAGTTGTAGATAATCACAACTGCGACTAGCACGACGATCAAAACACAACCAATCACTATTCCCATAACAACCTCCATTCACTGCAGTTGACTTTGTCGCCAAAGTCTACTTCGATATCTATCAATCAGGATTTTTTCGCAGTACACGATCCGAAAATAGGCGCACGATTCGACTTTTTGGGTGGTGATCTGGGTCATATTGTTCACGCTCTAGAACTGTGTGATACATGTCTATATAAATCTCTGCGAGTCGATGCATTGAGAGTTCGCCCGCTCGAATTAGACCACCATCACTTAATTTTCTTGCGAGTATTTTGTCGCTCAACACACGCGCTAATCCTTCAGCAAGTTCATTGATGTCACCAGGTTCAACTAGCCAAGAATTCACATCGTGTGTTCCAACATTGCGATATCCCTCTAGCGAACTAGCAACTACTGGAGCGCCAGAAGCCATCGCCTCTAATACGACTATTCCAAATGATTCGCTATGAAGTGACGGTGCACAAAACACAGAGCACTGTGCGAGCCGATTAATTTTGTCTTCATCGGTGATTCTTCCTAACCACGAGATGCGAGTATCGTGCGCATATTTTGCTTTCAACAATGAGATTCCGTCGCCATCTGATGCGATCCATAACTTTGTGTCATCTTCAAGTTTGGCAAACGCCGCCAAGAGTTCTGCGAGACCCTTTCTTGGCTCATAACGACCGCAAAAGAAAATAATCTTGCCTTCGTTGCGCTTTATATTTGGTCGCGCATACATTTCACTTTCAATCCCATTAAATAAAATTTCGTACTCTCCGCCTAGATATCGATGCGCGAGTTCTCTTGCCTGTGCAGAGACCGCAACTCTGACATCAAGATGACTCGCCAGCCAATTCACACCTTTGTTGATTCGCCCGTACCACGCAATGTCACCTGCCGCATGAAACGTGCCGACCATCGGTGCTAAACGCAACAACAACGCAGTCATCGGCGGACCAGGTGCGATCGGCTCGTGCAGATGCAAAATATCGAAATCCTCGTCATTAATCGCACGAACAGTTCGCAGCGCAGCCGACGGGTCTGGAGCAAGCGGGGCCGTAGAACCGTTGGCGGCAGTCGGCAAACTATTGCCAAGTGGTGTCACAAAAGGTTCAGGGGGTGGACCATCACATGGGCCAAGCACTCTTGCCTCGTGACCCATCCGACGCAACTCTCGCGCCAAACCCAAAACTTGAGCCTGTACCCCGCCTGGAATCGTCAAACTATATGGACAGACCAAACCGATCCGTAACATTTTTTTACGGGTGTACCCGCTGCTTTCGACTTGATTTAAGTCATCAGCAGAATTCACGACTTATACGGTACGACCTTTATCAACAGATACGACAGTGGCTACCAAACAGCATCGCTCGCACCTAGCAACTAACTTATGACAATGAGTAACAACACGAATATAAATACAGACACGGCCGAATCATTTCGACCAGCAATCTCGCTAGTTGCAACAGCGAAAAAAAGAGGGACAGTGCTTGACCTTGCCCAACAAGCAGAGGCACATGGATTTGCCGGTATCGCCTGTCCGAGTCTTGGCGCAGCAATGGGCTTTTGTACTTCGCTGGCCCATGTTACGAAAACAATTAAATTTTGGACTTCGATTCAACCTATTTATTACAGTCACGCAATTGAAATGGCAAATACTGCTGCTCATATCTTTGAGATTTCAAATTCGCGATTCAGTCTCGGGCTCGGTGTCAGTCATGGACCTGTAATCAGCCGACTTGGCGCAACAACAGCCACGCCTCTAGCAGATATTCGAAATTATGTACAGACAATGCGAAACCAAGAACGATTCTCCGGAGAACTTCCACCAATTTACCTCGCAGCACTGCGCGACAAAATGCTGGACCTAACTACTGAAATATCTCAAGGCGCAATCTGGGCAAACGCGGCACTGAGCAATATCTCTTCACAACTTACTCGAGTTGCACCACCACGAAGAGCCGAAATGTTTTTTGCCAACATGGTGCCAACAGTAATCAGCACTGATCTTGGCGCCGCCCACGAGATTCACCGTAAGACCCTCGTTGGCTATGTGTCGTTACCTAATTATCGAAACTATTGGAGATCATGTGGCTACGACGAACAAATTGACGCGTTTGAAAAAATTCTTGATTCACCAAATAAAGAAACTCGGTCAGCAGAGATAATCGCGGCGATGGATACAAAGTGGTTGAGTGATTGCACGATTTCTGGTGACAGCGACACAGTGCGTGAAGCACTTTGGGCGTGGTCACAATCTGGAGTTCTGCCGATCGCTGTGATGTCATCAACTTCGGGTGGTCAGGCAAAGGCCGTCAGCGAACTATTTGATGCTTATAAATAATTAGTTGTAGCCGGGATCGCTTGGCCAGTTTGGTTGAAACAAGTGCCATTGCAGTGGGTCTTGGCGAATCAGAAATTCAAGTTCATTGGCAAGAGTTTGAGCAATTCGATTCATATCTTGTCGCAACGTGCCAAGTCGTTCGACGACAATTGATGGTCGCACAACAGTCGTGTGGCCGTCAAGTCGTTTTGTGAAATACGTTGCAAGTGGCACTAGCGCTGCGCCAGTTCTAAGAGCGAAAAATGCTGGCCCCGCAGGAATCATTGTCTTCTCGCCGAAGAACTCAACTTCGATGCCCGTTCTTGCAATATCGCGATCTGCCAACAACGCGACTATCTCATTTTTAGCAAGAGCATTTTGTACTGCGACTCCAGCCTGATCATCTAACGCAATAACCGTGACACCATAACTTTTTCGCAAATTTGTAAACATCTCAAACAACTCGTGAGACTCAAGCTTTTCAACTACTGCATTGAGTTGATGACCTTGTTGGATTAGCCATCTACCTGACCACTCCCAACCGCCTAAGTGTGGCAAAGCCAATATCACTCCTTTGCCACGCGCTAATCCACTTTCAATATGTTCAAACCCAGAAATTTTTACACCAGCCTGAATTCGTTTTGAATTGAGCGCTGGCAGGCGAAAAGTTTCAATGTAATAACGGGCGTAACTCTGATATGACTTCTGCACGGCACGACGAAGCTCTCTGCCACGCAACTCGGGTTGTAATCGTTGTAAGTGATGCGAAACAATTGGGCGTTGCTTTCGCATCAATATTGAAATTGCCGGTACTAATACTGATGCGAGCACCGAAATAACAAAAGACGGAATCAGCCTCGTCAGGATAGTTATCAGGCGATACCCGAAAATTATTGCTAAGTCTGAGCCTGTTTTACGAGACGCCGACTTCACTTCATCAAGCGACCGCGCGACAGGCGCAACCGCCTATCGGCGCGCTGAGCGCGGCGAGATGCGCGGCGGGACTGTCGTAATGCAACGCGCTCTGCTGTTGCCGGAGCAATAGCTGCTTGTTTCCAAACTTTGATGAATCGTTGCACTGCAGTGATCGTGACCAAAACGAGCATCAACCACATTGCCCAGAACAGCAAAGAGTCGAACAACAAGCCGGCACACAATAAAATAATTCGCTCGGCGCGCTCCATCAAACCGCCTTTTGCAGTTAGCCCAAGCGATTCGGCCTTGGCTCGCTGATAAGAAATTAAAGACGACACAGCCATCACTGCAAATGGCAAAACTGCGGCGTGTGCTCCCCTTTGAGTACCTAGAAACCATGCAACGCCACCCAGTAATACGGCGTCAGTTACGCGATCAATTGTTGAATCAAAAAAAGCCCCACGCTGACTACTCTGATTTGATGCTTTAGCCAGCGCTCCGTCAAATAAATCAGGCAGTGCCGCACAGATCACAAGCAATAAACCAACTTGTAATTCACCAATAGCAATAACAACTGCTGCAATACATGCAACTACTAATCCGAGAACAGTCAAGTGATCAGGCGTAAGTCTTGTGCGACGCAAGAGTTGCCCGACAGGGCGCACGATGCGTTCAACTTGCTGGCGAAATCTACCGTCGAACATTGATCAAGTCTAACTGTCGGGGTTTAACTCGACGAGACACTCAACAACTTGACCATCAATTGCGTCAATCAGTACAAGACCTCGTTGCAACGGAGGCTCTTGTTCGCTGTAACAAAAGACTCTCCATGTCGGACGACTACGAAGGCCTCGCCACACTTGTTGTGCCGACGCATGGCCAACGGCAAAATTAACCGCCCGAGTCGCATAAATTAGTGCCAGTTTTTCATCAATGGTCATTCGCCAAGAGGACGACAACGAAAACAGACCAACCACACTGAGCAAAATTGCTGCGCCGAGAAACCCGTCGCTAACAAGACCGTTTTCATTCGTATGTTGTGTAAACCACAACACGAAACAACCTAAAGAGATCGCCAGATACAAAATTGCCGGAATTCGTCGTCGGCTGTTATCTGGAAACATATATGGCCCGACAAATGCCGTGACATTTAAATCATCGGGCAGCGAATCTCGACTGTCATTGGGTGATTCGGTCATATCTCTTTTGTTGTCTTCCATGCTGCTCGAATTCTAGACGCACTCACATCAAGCGCTTCCGGCAAAATTTTTGTGTTTGCGGTTGTGACCATGAAGTTTGTATCTCCACCCCACCTTCCAACGATGTGCACATGTAAATGTTGAGAAATACTGCCACCTGCAGCTGCTCCAAGATTTAACCCGATGTTTAGTGCCTCCGGTGCATAAACAGATTTCATTGCTCTAACTGCATCGGTCACAGTTGACCAAAGTTCAGTGGTTTCGTCTGCGTTCAACTTCTCAAGTTCTGCAACTTCGCGATAAGGAACCACGAGCAGGTGACCCGATGTATAAGGAAAGGCATTCATAATCGCAAATACGGTTTTGCCACGGTAAACGATGTAACTCTGTTCATCACTCATATCACTGCTTAAAATCTGTGTGAAAATTGATGCAGCCGAAGTGCTCTTCGAGTCTTGACCGTGCATCACATAACTTGCCCGCCAGCCATTCCAAATTCTTTCTAACATTTAATACAAACCCAAGTTTTGCAACTCAACATAATTTCAAACTTTTGTTTCTTGGTTGACGTCACGAGACAACTCGGCGACAAAATCATCTAACGACACATCGCGACGCACTTCGCCGCCTCTTGGGTTGACACCAACGGTTGCGTTAGCAAGATCATCGTCACCCACGACCAAGACATACGGGACGCGTTCTAGTTTTGATGCACGAATGCGTTTGCCTAACTGTTCATCAGCGACTAGTTGATCAACCCGGTAGCCCAATTTTGTCAGCGACTCGGTTACTTGCGTTGCATAATTCTCATGGGCTGACGCAACGGCCAATACCCGAACCTGAGTTGGCGCCAGCCAAGTCGGAAACGCCCCACCGTAGTGCTCGAGCAATACGCCAAAGAAGCGTTCAATCGAGCCGAACAACGCGCGATGCAACATGATCGGACGCTTACGTGCGTTATCGGTCGCAATATATTCAAGACCGAATCGCTCAGGCAAATTAAAATCACATTGAATTGTGCTGAGCTGCCACTTTCGACCAATCGCATCACGCACATCAATGTCAATCTTTGGTCCATAAAAAGCGGCGTCACCCGGCGAAACTGAATACTTCAACCCGTGTCGGTTTAAAGCTTCGGTCAACGCAGCAGTGGACTTTTCCCAAATTTCGTCGGAGCCAACTGATTTTTCTGGATTGCGTGTGCTGAGTTTGAAATCAAAATCGTTAAAACCGAATCTACGCAACACGCTCAAAACGAAATCTAAGAGCGAAGCGATCTCATCTGCCATCTGCTCTTCGGTACAAAAAATATGGCTGTCATCTTGGGTGAAGCCTCTAATCCGCAGTAAGCCGTGCAGAGTTCCGGCGCGCTCGTACCGATAGACAGTGCCGAGTTCAAATAGACGCAATGGCAACTCGCGATAACTTCGCTGACGATCGCGATAAATCAAACAGTGCATCGGACAATTCATCGGCTTTGGATAATAAGTGCCGTTGTCCATCTCCATTGGTGGATACATGCCATCTTTGTAAAATTGCAAGTGTCCAGAAGTTTCAAACAAATGTGCATTAGCAAGATGCGGAGTAAATACAAACTTGTAGCCACCGTTCTGATGACGCTCGCGACTGTAATCTTCCATCAACTTTCGAACGATGCCGCCTTTTGGATGCCAAACCGCAAGTCCGCCACCGAGTTCTTGTGGAAAGGATAGTAAATCCATTTCAACTGCTAACCGACGGTGATCACGCTTCTCGGCTTCTTCAAGACGATTCAAATGTTCGGCGAGTGCGGTCTTTGACTCCCATGCTGTGCCGTAGATCCGTTGCAACATCGGGCCCTTTTCATTGCCGCGCCAATATGCGCCAGCAACTTTCATTAACGCAAAATGTCCGAGACGACTCGTAGAAGGGACATGCGGCCCACGACAAAGATCTACAAAATTTTCGGAGTTGCGATACACACTTACCGCATCGGCACTACCTGCTTCACCAGCATCACTTGAATCTGCATCACCTTGAGTTACTCGTTCAATTATTTCGCATTTGTAAGGCTGGTCTGAAAATAACTTCAACGCTTCTTTGGCTGACATTTCAGACCGAACGAACGGCTGATCTGCGGTAACAATTTCTTGCATCCGTTGCTGAATCATGGATAAATCGTCATCACTAAATGTTTTGCCACCCATCAACTCAAAGTCATAATAAAAACCGTCTTCAATTGCTGGACCGATTGAGAACTTTGCGCCTTGAAATAATTGCACTACCGCTTGCGCCAAAACATGCGCAGTTGAGTGTCGCAACACATGTCGGCCAGCATCTGAATCAACAGTAATAATTGAAACTTTTGCACCATCAGTGAGCGCGACATCTAAATCTGTCTCGACACCGTCAACGATCGTGGCGATTGCTGCTTGACCGAGCCGCTTACCGATTGATGTCGCCAAATCTAAACCAGTTGCACCAACGGCTATTTCTCGAGTTGAGTCGTCTGGAAGACGCACAGTAATCGTGGCATTGGAATCAGGCATAAATATAAGTCTAGATTGCAACAGTTCTAGATGTGGGTTCGATTTGCGCTGCTTCTCTTAGGTGCGTAGTCGTATAGATATTCTTGCTTTGTTAGTGCTTGAATTTTTTTCATCACTTCGTCGGTCAATTCTCTCAACACTGCAGGGTCATCAATTCGCAACATGTACTCGCGAGTATCAATTGGCTGACCAATCTCAATTGTGCAACTCTTTCCGAATTTTGGCATGACCGTGTCCGGCGCCATGATCTCACTCGTGCCAGTTATCCCAACCGGAAAAATTGGGCAACCAAATTTGAGGGCCAACCTTGCCGCGCCAGTGCGACCTTTGTATAGTTTGCCGTCCCGACTGCGGGTGCCCTCAGGAAATATTCCGAACAATTCGCCTCGCGCTAAAACAGCTTCAACTGCCACCATCGCCGAAGTTGCGCTGTCTCCCCCGCTTCGATCCAACGGGATCATCCCAATTTTTGTAAAAAGCCAACGCGTTTTCCATGAGTCCATATATTCACTCTTGCCAACCACCGACATATTTCGTGGAGAATGTGTCAGCAAAAATACTGAGTCAAGAAAACTAATATGGTTTGCACATAAAATTGCGGGTCCTGATTTTGGAATCTGATCAAACCCAACCAGCGTAAATTTACAAAACCTATTGACAAAGAACCTGACGAACGGCCTGAACCGAGTCTGGAACTTCGTCGCTCCAGCAAATTTCAACGGATCAAAATTGGTTTTTGAGTTTCGCTTGAATAACGACATCACACTAAAACTAACTTATTTAAGGTCGACTCCCAAAAGTTTTGCTGATGCCGCAACACTGTGCCCAGAGGCAACAGCAGCGTCAAGCACTGCGATCGCACTCGGAACATCTAAATCATCATCAAGAACCGAACGAACCTCGGCGAGCCCCGCTGTCCCGTCGCCGTTCTTTTCATTTGACCACGCATCAAGCCTGGCGAGTGCTACTGGAATTGCTGAAGAATCCCATTGCCATTCTTTTCGATAATGATTAATTATCAGCGCCAAGCGAATTGCCCGAGGGTCATAAATTTTGCGCAAACGATCAACAAACTCGAGATTTCCCAAACTCTTGGACATCTTTGTTCCATCCATAAAAACCATTGCAACATGCATCCAATGTTTGACGAACTGCTCACCTGTTGCGGCTTCAGATTGTGCCCGCTCACACTCGTGATGTGGAAAAATTAAATCACTGCCACCACCGTGCAGATCAATTGTTGTGCCAAGTTCGCGCAATGCAAGTGCCGAACATTCAATGTGCCAGCCAGGTCGACCCGGGCCCCACATCGTGTCCCAACTTGGTTCGTCACTAGCTGAGGGTTGCCACAAAACAAAATCAAGAGGGTTGCGCTTATGTGGGTCTTCAATTTGTCCACCCCGTTCGGCAGCCAGACGCAACATTGTTTCGTTGTTGTAATTCGAAACACTTCCGAATGAGTCAAACTTTGTTACATCAAAATAGACGCTGCCACCCGCTTGATAAGCAAAACCGCGATCTAATACCATTCCGATGAACCCACGAATATCTGGGATTGCCGAAGACGCACGAGGTTTGCTGAAGATCTCAAGAGCGTTTAGTGCTTTCATGTCGGCATCAAATCTCGCTTCTTCTCCTGCTGCAAGATCCAAATAGTGCACTCCAAGTTCGCGCGCCTTGGCAAACAGCGGGTCGTCTACGTCAGTTACGTTGCGCACGCACTTGACGGTGTGTCCTTTGTCAATTAAACGGCGCTGCAAAATATCGTAGCTAATAAATGTGAAGGCATGGCCAATGTGCGTCGCGTCATATGGCGTGATGCCACATGTATAC
>CAMCUE010000023.1 GCA_945878705.1 Ferrithrix thermotolerans DSM 19514
TGTAGCATAATTAATTTATAGCGAATGAACCTCCCCCAGGTTCTTCGCGTAATCACTAAGGCAGCTCCCCCAGTTGCCTTAGTTAAAAGGTTGAGAGGTCCCGCCACTGCGCGGGGCCTTTCCCGTTTAGTGCTTAAATAAATTTCCCATTTATTTTTTTGAGGTCATTACTTTCTTGCGTACAACATTGAGAGCGCTGCCGGCTATAAACCATTTCACTTGTTCTGGTGAAAAAGTGTGCAGTGCTTGGAACTCAATATCGTTGCCACCGCGCTTGTGCACGATGCAACGCACCGGCTGATCTGGCACGGGGGGCATCTCTCGCACGCTGATCGTGTCATACTCGCCGATTAAATCGTAAACCTTTGGGTCGGCAAAAGTTAATGGAACAATGCCTTGCTTTTTTAAATTAGTTTCGTGAATTCGAGCGAATGATCGCGCGAAGATAGCGCAAGCACCGCGGTATCGAGGCTCCATCGCAGCATGTTCGCGCGATGAACCTTCGCCATAATTTTGATCACCGATTGCGCACCACTGCTTATTGTTGTCGCCATAGTGCCGAGCAATTTCGGGATAGGTACGAACTTCATCATCAATTCTGTCGATGCCTTCGCCAACTTTGTCGGTGTATGCGTTGACCGCACCGATAAACAAGTTTCCGGAAATGTTTTCTAAGTGTCCACGAAACTTAAGCCAAGGGCCGGCAGCAGAAATGTGGTCTGTCGTGCATTTACCTTTTGCTTTCATAAGCACTGGCATGTAAATGAAATCATTGCCATCCCATTTCTCAAACGGTTCAAGTAGTTGCAATCTGTCACTATTCGGATCAACTACAACTTCAATGTCTGAGCCATCGCTAGGCGGGGCAATAAATGTTTCGGCGCCAGCGTCGTAGCCGTTTTTCGGCAGTACTTCACCAACTGGGGCGGCGAGTGAAACTTGCGAGCCATCTGGTGCCGTAATCGTGTCAGTAGTCGGATCAAAGTCAAGGCGACCAGCGAGGGCGAGTGCGATCACGGTGTCGGGACTGGTGACGAAACTCAGTGTGTTTGCCGAGCCATCGTTTCGTTTTGGAAAGTTGCGATTAAAAGAACTGACGATCGTATTTGGTTTATCGGTAATTTCTTTTGAGCGCTCCCACTGTCCGATGCATGGACCGCAAGCGTTGGCAAGAACAGTCGCACCGATTGCTTCAAGGTCGGCAAGTAAACCGTCGCGTTCGATTGTTGCGCGAATTTGCTCTGAACCTGGCGTAATTAGTAAATCGGTTTTTGCTCTTAAGCCTTTCGAGGCAGCAAAACGCGCGACGCTTGCTGCGCGAGTGATGTCTTCATAAGAACTGTTGGTGCAACTGCCAATCAGTGCAGCCGAAATTTCGAGGGGCCAATTATTTTCTGCAGCCGTCTTGGCAACACCACTACCGACACGGTGGGCGAGATCTGGCGTGTGTGGACCATTAATTAGTGGCTTCAAAGATGACAAATCAATTTCAATCGTGTTGTCATAAAGTGCACCATCATCTGGGCGAAGATGTTCGGCGACTTTGTCGGCCTCAGCGGCAATTTCGCTGCGACCGGTGGCTCGCAAATAATCTGCCATCTGAGCGTCGTAACCAAAGACCGAACAAGTTGCACCGATCTCGGCGCCCATATTACAAATCGTCGCTTTGCCAGTCGCGGATATTGTGTCGGCTCCGTCGCCGAAATATTCAATCACGGCACCTGTGCCTCCTTCAACTGTCAAGACTCGCGCAACTTCTAAGATCACATCTTTAGGACTTGACCATCCAGAAAGAGAGCCAGTGAGTTTGACGCCAATTACTTTTGGCCAGCGCACATTAAAAGGGAAGCCTGTCATTACATCAACGGCATCGGCACCACCAACGCCGATTGCGATCATGCCGAGTCCGCCTGCGTTTGGTGTGTGGCTGTCGGTACCAATCATCATTCCGCCAGGAAACGCATAATGCTCGAGCACAACTTGGTGGATGATTCCGCTACCTGGTCCCCAAAACCCGACGCCATATTTCGCCGACACAGATCGCAAGAAGTCGTAGACCTCTTTGTTCGTGTCGATTGCGACACCCATATCAATTCGTGCGCCGGCTTTGGCTAAAATCAAGTGATCGCAGTGCACCGTTGATGGCACTGCAGTTGTCGAGAGCCCAGCAGTCATGAATTGCAAAAGCGCCATCTGTGCAGTTGCGTCTTGCATTGCGACGCGGTCGGGGTTGAAATCGGCGTAACTGCGCGATCGTTCAAGTTCTTGTTTTGCTGGCTTGCACAAGTGATTGATCAGAATTTTTTCGGTCAATGTCAGCGGGCGATTTAAGCGCTTGCGTCCGAGCGCAACATTTTTAGCAAGCTTTGAATAAACGGTAGTGACGAGTTCAATTGGGGTTCCGGCGCTTGAGGTCATGTTGATCCGTTTCTTATTGTCGTATTTTTGGTGGGGGATTATTGATTGTGGTATTGTATACAAGTATAGTACAAGTTCGAATAATCCAATATCACGAAATCGCAAACTCGTTGCGAACCCGTATCGAGGCTCGTGAGTTTTCTGCTGGAAGAGTTCTGCCAAGCGAAGCAGAACTGTCCACCGAATTTAAAGTCAGTCGTGTGACTGTGCGGCGAGCCTTAGAAGTATTGCGGGACGAAGGCTTGGTGATTTCGCGTCAAGGTTTCGGTTGGGTTATGGCTAGCGACCAAGTGACACAAACTCTTGGGCGACTTGGAACGATCGAAGAGCAGATGATCGCCAACGGGATGACATCGGAACGACGAATTGTTGAGTTTGGTTTTGAAAAAGCGACACGCAAAGTTGCAAAAGTTTTAAATTGTGACCAAGTACTGCGGGTGAAGCGAGTTAATACTGCTAATGGTGAGCCGTTCGCAGTTGTAACTGTGTGGTGTCCATTTGATTTGGGTCAACATCTTTCGCGCAAAGAAGTTGAGCAGTCTGCGTTTTATGAATTACTTGAGATTCCGATTGGTGGAGCGACGCAGACTATCGGCGCTGACTCGGCGACTAAAACAGATGCCGGGCTGTTAGAAGTGCCGACTGGTTCACCAGTTCTGCATTGCGAGCGAATCACTCGTGACACCGCGGGTAACGCAGTTTTACTATCGCATCATGTATTTGCTTCTCACCGTACAAATTTTGTAGTTGATTTACCGACTGCGGGTCGTTCTCTCGCACCAACTGGCATGCGGCTAGTTGATTAGCGCGATTGATTAGCGCGATTTACCACTTGTCCCAATGTAAAACTTTTTCAAGTGGCAAGCGTTTTGCTGGTTTGAAATCGGTGCCAATTGTGTAAGCGATTGGGAAGAGTCCGCCTTGCGTAATTTTGTCGTGCGGAATGCCCAGAATTTCTGCCGCTTTCTTTTCGCCTTCAAGTATCAAGTGAATCGTCGTCCACGCTGAGCCCATGCCGCGACTACGTAAAGCCAACATAAAGCTCCAGACTGCAGGCAACAGCGAACCCCATCCGCCTGCACCCATGCCCACTTCAATGTTTTCAAGGCGGCCTTCAATGCACGGGATCATCATCAACGGCGCGCGATGCATTTCTTCAGCAAGATAAATCGCCGAATCGCGAACCTTTGGCATTTGATCGATCCGCATGTCACCTTCAGCAAATTTTCGCCCAGGCATACTCGCATAAATCATAAAATTTGCTTTATAAATGTCCGCAAGTGCTTTGCGCTTGGCTGCGTCTTCGACGACAATCCAGTGCCAACCTTGTGAGTTGCCACCAGTTGGTGCTTGTAATGCAAGATTGAGACATTCTTCAACAATTTCACGCTCAACTGGACGGTCGAAGTCAAGGCGCTTGCGCACGCTGCGAGTGGTTGATAGAACTTCGTCGATATTTAGGTCAAGTTTCATGGCTTCAAGTCTGCCATGTCACTGTAGAGATAAGAGAGTTGGGGCGATCTGAATAACCTAGAAGTATTGGATATTGAAAGAGGAGAAAATGTCAAATATGAATGATGAGAAAAATTACAACGACCGTGTACTAGTGACGATTAATGACGGAATTGCTGATGTCAGGCTTGATCGTGCAGATAAGCGCAACGCTCTTGATCCAGCAATGTTCGACGCGATTTCGCGGGCGGGCAAAGATCTTGTGACGAACAAAGATATTCGAGCAGTTGTTCTTTCTGGCAATGGCACTTCTTTTTGTGCAGGACTTGATTTTGGCAGCTTTCAAGTCATGGCTGATTCAGGCTCTGCCAGTACAAACAGTAAATCTAAAGATTCTCAAAAAGAAAATGCAGGGGCGATGGCTACTGGGGCGATCACGCACTTAGCGCAACAAATTTGTTGGGTGTGGCAAGAAGTTCCAGTGCCAGTTATTGCGGCGATTCAAGGCCATGCACTCGGTGGCGGAATGCAGTTGGCACTTGGCGCCGACATTCGTGTCGCGCACCCCGAGACGCAATTTGCGATGCGGGAAGTTCATTGGGGGCTGATCCCTGATATGACTGGCACTTTGATGTTGTCGCGACTCGTACGCGACGATGTTGCAAAAGATTTGGTTTTTAGCGCGCGTGTAATTTCTGGCACGCAAGCGCATGAGTTTGGGGTTGTGACTCGGATCTCAGAGAGCCCGCTAGACGTAGCGATGCAGATTGCACGCGAGATTGCCGAGCGCAGTCCTGACGCCGTGCGTGGGGCTAAAGCACTGATCAATCGACTCTCTAATGCTGGAGCGGCTGAACATTTTGCCGAAGAGCGCAGGATCATCCAGTCTCTGATTGGCAAGCCGAATCAGGTTGAAGCCGTGATGTCAAACTTTGAAAAAAGGTCGGCAAATTTTGTACCCCCGTCTGTCTAGACTTTAATTCTCGAGCCAACGTCGTCTCGTTTAACTAGCCAATTGGTGGCTTGTTTATTGAAAGCATCCAGGGACGACAACTTTGCAAGATTTACCACAAGCGATTGGTCTTTACGACCCAAGATTTGAGCACGACTCGTGTGGTGTCTCATTCGTCGTAGACATGCATGGTCGTGCGAGTCACGAGATTGTTGCTACAGGTCTTGGCGCGTTGTGCAGCATGGAGCATCGTGGCGCGACTGGTGCTGAAACACAAACTGGTGATGGCGCAGGACTCTTGTTGCAGATTCCGCATAAGTTTTTAGATGCAGTAACGCAATTTGATTTACCAAGCGTCGGAAGTTACGGCGTTGGAATGGCTTTTTTGCCAAGTGACGATGAACTTGCGAATAAAGCCCGTCAAAGCATCGAATCAATTGTTGCTCAACAGAATCTGCAAACTCTCGGTTGGCGAAATGTTCCAGTAAATCCTTCATGCTTGGGTGCGAGCGCACATCGTGTGATGCCAGCGTTTATGCAATTTTTTGTTTGTGATCCGAGTGGGTCGAAATTGATAGATCTGGATCGAAAGTTATTTATTTTGCGCAAGCGAATTGAGCACGAACTGCCGGACGAACAAAAGACGTACTTTCCGTCGCTTTCGTCGCGCACGCTGATCTATAAAGGCATGTTGACAACTCCAGAGTTGCAGATATTTTTCGAAGATTTGATTGACGAGCGAATTGAGTCGGCTCTAGTGCTGGTGCATAGTCGATTTTCAACAAATACATTCCCGTCATGGCCACTTGCTCACCCGTATCGATACATTGCGCACAACGGCGAAATTAATACCGTTCAGGGAAACCGAAACTGGATGCGAACGCGAGAGTCGCTGTTGGCGACCGAACTTATCCCAGATTTAGAAAAAGCATTTCCGATTTGCACGGTCGGTGGCTCTGACTCGGCAAGTTTCGATGAAGTTCTTGAATTGTTGCACTTGTCGGGCCGAAGTTTGCCACACGCAATGCTGATGATGATTCCTGAAGCGTGGGAGAACTCAAAAACAATGTCAGAAACTAAGCGCGCGTTTTATCGCTATCACGGCTCATTGATTGAGCCTTGGGACGGTCCCGCCAGCGTTGCATTTACTGATGGAACTATCATCGGCGCGGTTCTAGATCGAAACGGCTTGCGTCCAAGTCGATATTGGGTGACCGAAGATGACCTTGTGATCATGGCAAGCGAAGTGGGCGTTGTAAATATTGACCCAGCACGAGTCAAGATCAAAGGACGATTACAGCCAGGGAAAATGTTGTTGGTAGACACGGCGCAAGGACGAATAATTAGCGACGAAGAGATTAAAGAGTCTCTGGCTGCACAGGCACCATATGCGCAATGGCTCGCAGATGGCCAAGTTGAACTGAAAAATCTTGTTGATCGAGAGCATGTCGTTTTTAGTCACGACAGCGTGTTGCGCCGTCAACAAGTTTTTGGATATTCGCATGAAGAATTAAAACTAATTATTGCTCCAACTGCGTTGACTGGCACTGAGCCAATCGGGTCAATGGGAACAGATACACCGATCGCAGTTCTGTCGACTCGACCGCGATTGTTGTTTGATTATTTTTCACAGTTGTTTGCTCAGGTGACGAACCCGCCATTGGATGCAATTCGTGAAGAGATCGTTACATCAGTTGGGTCAACTTGCGGACCAGAAAGTAATTTGTTGTTTGCGACTGGCGAGAACTGCAAACAACTTGTGTTGCCTTTCCCGATTATCGATAATGACGAATTAGCAAAAATTATTCACATCAATGATGATGATTCGTTTAATCAGCTCAAATCTAAAGTAATTAGTGGCTTGTATCGAGTTGCGAACGGTGCGCAAGCAATGCGTGATGCCCTTGACGAGATTCGCCGAAATGTTGTTCAGGCAATCAATGATGGCGCACGGATAATCGTCTTATCTGATCGCAATAGTGATGAAGTTTTCGCGCCGATTCCGTCGCTGTTGTTGACGAGTGCTGTTCATCACCATTTGATTCGTGAAAAACAACGAACGAAAGTTGGTTTGATAGTCGAATGTGGAGATGCACGCGAAGTTCACCACATGGCACTGCTGATTGGTTATGGCGCAGGAGCGATTAATCCGTATTTGGCATTTGAGTCGATTGAAGACATGGTTGTTGCGGACGACTCAACAGGCATGTTTGGTCTCGGCACGATCACAGCAAAAACCGCGATTAAAAACTACATCAAGGCGTCGGGTAAGGGTGTATTAAAAGTTATGTCAAAGATGGGTGTTTCAACTGTGGCTTCGTACACGGGTGCACAAATTTTTGAAGCGATCGGTTTGTCAACAGAAGTAGTCGACGAATTTTTCACTGGCACAGTTTCGCGCCTTGGAGGAATCTCGCTAGATGAGATCGCGCGCGAAGTTTCTGCTCGCCATTCAGTGGCACACCCGACGAGACCAGATCAAAGACGCCACCGACAACTTGAACTCGGCGGAGAGTATCAATGGCGCCGCGAGGGTGAACATCATCTATTTAATCCTGACACTGTTTATCGTCTGCAACATGCGACACGAACAGGTCGCTATGACATTTTCAAGCAGTACACAAAATCAGTTGATGATCAATCTCGTGTTCTTGCAACACTGCGCGGGCTATTCGAGTTTGCTCAGGCAAAGAATCCGATTTCAATTGATGAAGTTGAGCCGGTAAGTGAAATAGTCAAACGCTTTTCGACTGGGGCAATGAGTTACGGATCAATTTCGGCGGAAGCACACGAGACATTAGCAATTGCAATGAATCGCATTGGTGCCAAGAGCAACACCGGCGAAGGTGGAGAAGATGCCGAAAGATATCTACCGATGCCCAATGGTGATTCAAAGCGATCGGCGATTAAACAAGTTGCGTCGGCACGCTTCGGGGTGACGAGTGAATATCTTGTTAATGCAGACGACTTACAAATCAAAATGGCGCAAGGCGCCAAGCCTGGCGAAGGCGGTCAACTACCAGCGCACAAGGTTTATCCATGGATAGCCAAGACACGATATTCAACTGCAGGAGTTGGGCTGATTAGCCCTCCGCCGCATCACGATATTTATTCAATTGAAGATCTCAAACAATTGATTCATGATCTCAAGAACTCAAACCCTGTTGCAAGAATTCACGTGAAACTTGTGGCTGAAGTCGGAGTAGGCACTGTTGCTGCTGGGGTAGCGAAAGCTAAAGCAGATGTGGTCTTGATTTCAGGCCACGACGGAGGAACTGGAGCATCACCTCTGACTTCGTTGAAGCACGCCGGCGCACCATGGGAACTCGGTCTTGCTGAAACTCAGCAGACATTGATGCTTAATGGCCTTCGCGACCGGATTGTCGTGCAGACCGATGGGCAAATGAAAACTGGTCGTGACGTGATAATCGCTGCGTTGCTGGGTGCCGAAGAGTTTGGTTTTGCGACTGCGCCGCTAGTTGTCAGTGGTTGTGTGATGATGCGGGTTTGCCATCTTGACACTTGTCCCGTTGGGATAGCCACCCAGAACCCAGAGTTGCGCGCAAAGTTTTCAGGTAAACCAGAATTTTTGACGAATTTTTTCGAATTTATTGCCACGGAAGTGCGAGAGTATTTAGCGCAACTCGGTTTCCGCAGTTTGCAAGAAGCAGTTGGTCGTGTTGAGATGCTGAATTCAAAACACGCTGTTGATCACTGGAAGGCGCGTGGATTAGATATTTCATCTATCTTGGCTATTCCACAAAATCCCTACAATCAAACGCCGTATCACTCGACACCGCAAGACCACGGTCTCGTTGATGCTCTTGACAATGAATTGATTGCAAAATGTGACAGTGCCTTGAAAACTGCTCAGCCAATTGCGCTTGAGTATTCGATTAACAATACGAATCGCACGGTCGGCACGATGCTCGGCTACGAAGTTACAAAACGATTTGGTGCAATCGGTTTGCCAGACGCGACAATCAAACTTCATTTCAAAGGTTCCGCTGGTCAAAGTTTTGGTGCGTTTATCCCGAATGGGATCGAATTGCATCTAGAAGGAGACTCGAATGACTACTTGGGCAAAGGTTTATCGGGTGGGCGAATAATTGTGCACCCAGACAAACGGGCGAGGTTTGTCGCTCACGAAAATGTAATCGCAGGCAATGTGATTGCTTACGGCGCAACCAGTGGCGAAATATTTATCTCGGGCATTGTTGGTGAGCGATTTTGTGTCCGCAACTCAGGGGCAACTGCAGTTGTCGAAGGCGTTGGCGATCATGGATGCGAATATATGACTGGTGGGCGAGTGGTGGTACTCGGCGCGACTGGGCGAAATTTCGCTGCAGGAATGTCCGGTGGAATCGCCTATGTGTATGACGATGTAGATGACACGAGCACCAATTTTGAATCTCGTGTCAACACTGAACTTGTTGATTTAGTCGCTCTTGAGAGCAACGATTTGGTTTGGCTTGAGCAAATAATTAGTCGGCATCTCGCATTGACAAACTCTGCGCGAGCTCAAGAGGTGCTCGCAGACTGGAAAGTCGCACAGACAAAAATTCGCAAAGTATTGCCCCGTGATTATGCACGAGTCATTGCAGAAATTGAAAAACAAAATTTGACTGAGAATGCAAAGAAAGTTGTTGTAACGGCTCATGGGTGAACCAACAGGATTTTTAAAGTGGGATCGCGCGACACCTAAGCGCAGAAAAATAGAAATTCGAATTCAAGATTGGAATGAGGTCTACGAAAAGTTCCCGGACGAAGATTTAAAGCATCAGGCAGGTCGGTGTATGGATTGTGGAATACCTTTCTGCAATAACGGCTGTCCGCTAGGTAATTTAATCCCAGACTGGAACGACCTTGTCTATCGCGGTCATTGGAAAGATGCTGTTGAAAGATTGCATGCGACAAATAACTTTCCAGAATTTACGGGTCGGTTGTGTCCAGCCCCGTGTGAGTCGGCTTGCGTGCTGGGTATTAACTCTGATGCAGTGACAATCAAGCAAGTTGAAGTTGAAATAATCGATCGGGCGTGGAGTGAAGGGTGGGTTGCTCCGCAAGTTCCGACAAAAAAGACAGGCAAGCGGGTCGTCGTGATTGGTTCTGGGCCAGCCGGTCTTGCTTGTGCTCAGCAACTTACTCGCGTGGGTCACGATGTCGTTGTGCTTGAACGAGCCGATCGAATTGGTGGATTATTGAGATACGGAATCCCAGAATTCAAAATGGAAAAACGACATATTGACCGGCGCCTTGATCAGATGCGAAGTGAAGGAACCATTTTTCGGACGAATGCAATAGTTGGTGAGAACGTAGACATTGATGTTCTCGTCGCATCAAACGATGCAGTTGTGTTGGCATGCGGTGCGACTGCAGCTCGTGACTTGCCTGTTGACGGTCGGCAATTAAATGGAATCCACCAAGCAATGGAGTTTTTGCCACCAGCGAATAAAGTTCAACA
>CAMCUE010000024.1 GCA_945878705.1 Ferrithrix thermotolerans DSM 19514
CCGATTCTTGAATTAATACACGCACCACCAATGATCATCTCAACCTCAGCGATGCTCGTCAGCGTATTTACAGTTATTGGATTGGCGTTATGGACATTAACTTACCAGATTCATAATTCATCATTAGCGGCTGGAATTGGTGCCGTATTAATTTTTGTACAGCATTCGTTCCCTGAACCCCACAATTTGCCGATTCGAATTGCTCAATGCTTGGTCATTGTCTACCTCTTCACCGGACTGACCGCAATTTCAAAATCTTGGGACAGCATTCTAGAAAATTCACTCGTAGTGGCCACTGTTGTCTTCGTTACTTTTTCTACTAGAGCGCAGTATGGCTTAATTATTTTCATGGCTATTTCAATTTCCAAATTCGTGTCTTTAATCAGACGTAAAGCCACAATGCGTCATACAGTCACCGAATTACTTCCATCGTGTCTTGCCGTAATTCTGTTTTATTTAATTTTTCTTAACCATCCAGCAGGTGCAGTTGTTTCACCAAATCAGACTTCGCTATACGGACTCTGCGCACTTTTTATTGCTTATTTGGGAATTAGAGCACTAGTTCCAATCTTCGTCAGTCATAAATATTCATCAGACAGCCAGAAAATTCTAATATATTTAATTGCTTCTGCAGGCTTACTTTACTTTGTTATTCCTCAGTCTGCGCTAAGTGGCTCACCCGAATGGACTATCAGCGTTATCTCAACAATCTTATTTTCTCGAGAGGTCGTTTATTTGACTCGCACCCTGTCGAAAGGATTAATTTTTGGAGTTTTTGTATTAACTTTCGTGTCAGGAATATTGATTCGCTTATCATTTGATTTATATAAATGGAAAGATGTCAACAATCTAAATAACATTTTAGGAGTCTTTGCGAGATATACAACGTCTGGTGCGAACACCGCTTTTCAAACCACAATGCCTTTCCTGCTTTGTCTAGCAATAATTTTCATTGCTGTAAAAGTAAGAAAGATATCCATCCGGTTCCAATCAGTGGTCGTACTGGCCGCAATGAGTATGACTTTTGGAGTATCAATAACCACAACATTTCGATCTCTAACCAATTATTTTAGGTATGGTCAAGATATTAATAGGGTCATAGACGATGATACGCCAATGTCCTGGTACACCCAATCTGACAGAATTAACGCGATTACATGGCTTAGAGAAAATTCTGCCACGGACGATATTTTCGCACAAAATACTTTAGTACCTAATTATCAACGGACAAGTTACAGCCCATCGCTAATTCTTGGTGGTGCCTCACACCGGCGCGCATATGCCGAAGCAACATATGGTTCAGACCTACAAAAAAGTTACTCCAAGATAAAGTTTCGACAATCTCAGCGCTTACGAGAAAACTTGCAACGATTAGATACATCATATTTTTTTCCAATTGATCCGTCGTGGTTCTGGTTAGAGAATTTGCAGAAGGCGAATGTGAAATGGTTTGTGGTTGATTTGGAAAATACGCGCCTACGGGATTGGGAACCGTGGGCAACCACACGGTTCATGAACGAGAAGGTGGCAATTCTAGAACTGTCACAAGCAGTCGAAAATACTGACTAGAACTATTTACCGAAATTGAAAGTTGAGATTTCGCCGAGTGCTTCGCCGAAGTTTTTGACTGCTGATGCAAACATTCGTGAACCCAGTTCGGCAGTTGCATGTGTGGGGTCACCAATGTGCCCTTCGACGAAGAAGTCGTTTGACAGCCAGCCGAAACTCACCGACCCACCAAAACGCACATGTTTATTTAGCGCCATCTTTTCGGGCACACGACGCACAGCCTTAGACATATCGACTAGATCAGGTCGCAAATACAACATCACTGACGTCTCGTCGGTTCCGCCATGAATGCCCATTCCTAATTCGCTTTCAGCAGAAGCACCACCTTGATCTGGTGGCATTGACGGATGCGCGGTGAAGGTCTGCAAGCCATAGTTAAGTCGCAGTTCACGATTGACAACATTTAATAGCGCCGAGTTACCACCGTGCCCGTTTAGAAAAACAAGCTTCTGTGCATTCGTTTTTGAAATACACCGACCGATGTCGTCGAGCACACTGAGCATCGTTGTAGCCGAAAGCCAGATCGTTCCTGGTGCCCATGCATGCTCATTTGACTTTGTATACGAAAGCGTCGGCAGTAACCAAACGTCGAGTCTCTCGCCTACTTCGCGGAGAGTCGCTTCAGCCACTGCAGTTGCAATAATCTCATCGGTGTTGAACGGTAAGTGCGGACCATGTTGCTCTACAGCTCCAAGAGGTTGAACGAAAATTGAGCGCGGTGAAATTTTACTAACAATCTCTGGACCTCGTAAATCACCGAGATTCCGCGACGCGCCTGCCATGCATCTACTCTACCGAAATGGCAATATGGGGAGTGCAAAATTTTGAGACGAAAACCAAAAACGAAGTCGCACCTCGCAACAATATCAACACGACTTTCGATGCGATCATTATCGGCGGCGGCCATAACGGACTAGTTTGTGCTGCGTACCTGGCCAAGGCAGGTCAACGCACTCTCGTTATCGAAGCACGATCGGAAGTGGGAGGAACTGCATCCAGTGAAATTTATTCAGGCGTCACGGTAAATATTTGTAATTGCGATCACTTAACTTTTCGTACAACGGGCGTGATGGATGAATTGAACCTTGCGAGTCACGGTCTCAAATATCTAGACGCCGACCCAACTCAGTTGTCAACATCATGGAGTGATCAAAGAATATGGCCCCACTTTCAAGATCTTGATCGCACGCTTGAAGTTATTGATCATTTCTTCCCAGATGAGACAGATGGGTATCGCGCCTACGCCCGCGACGCAATGCCAGTTGTTGAATTGATTTTAGAAGCAGCGAGTCAAACCCCTTCACGCGCTTCGCTGATCACCAAAGTTCTTGCTCGCCGTGGCAAAGGTGTGACAACGATGATGCGTTGGAGCAAGATGTCATCAGCACAAGTATTGCAAAAGTATTTCAAATCAGAGTTACTGATTGCACCTGCACTTGCAACTGGTCCAACTGTTTGGGGAGTCTCGCCGAATACTCCCGACACAGGTCTTGGCGCATTGACATATGCGATGCGCCATGTCGCAAAAGTTGGACGCCCGATTGGCGGCAGTGGAATGGTTCCAATCTCGCTGCGTCGAAGTATCGAATCAAATTCAGGTGTCGTGATGACCGATACGCAAGTGTCTGGAATTCTCTGTGAAGGATCGCAAGTTCGTGGCGTCACACTAACTGACGGCCGCGAAAGTTATGCGCCAATAGTTGTCTCGGCATGCAATCCACATGACACATTTCTGAAGTGGCTGAAGAATCCACCGCAAAGTGCCAAACCTCTTATTGAAAAGTGGCGCAACACCCCGCACTACGAAGGCTACGAATCAAAAATTGACGCCCGAATTTCTTCTCGACCCAAATACAGAAATATCAACGAGAAACTGTTCAACGAATTTGGAATTGATCCACTCAGCGCGACACTTGTTGTCAGTCCAACTACAGCAGACCTGCATCGTGGTTTTGAGATGATCGCACGCGGGCAGATTTTAGAAAAACCTGCGATGCTAGTTAATCTGCCGTCGGTTCTTGACCCAACAATGAGTAACGGCAAAGATCATGTGTTCAGCCTTGAAGCATTGTTCACGCCGTTTTCGTTTAAAGGTGGATGGGAGTCAAATGCCGAACCACAACGATGGATGAATTTATATTCTGAACTTGTTGAGCCTGGTTTTATTGACTCAATTCAAGACTGGCGATGCGTGACTCCAGCAAAATACGAAACCGACTTTTTTTTGCCAAAAGGACATGCGACAAGTTTCTCTGGTGGTCCCTTAGCGGCACTACTCAACTCGCAACCTGAACTGACAAGATACAAAACACCGATCAAGGGTTTGTATCTGACTGGGGCTGCAACCTTTCCTGGCGCGGGCGTTTGGGGCGCAAGCGGAAAAAACGCCGCTGAAACTATTTTGCGAGACTAGTTAAAAGACGCGATCAAGCGTCGCGTACCGAGAAGTCGCGCTTGGCGACCGGTTCTTGATCACTCCACGGAAAGTTGATCCACTGATCTGTCATTTTCCAAACATATTCACACTTGACGATTGAAGCTGGTTTCTCGTAGAGCACTGCGATGCGGGACTCTTTAACTTGCCCATGGCAAAAATCATTGACCAATTTAAGTGTGTGACCCGTATCAGCCACATCATCAACAATCAATATTCGCGAATCTTTAAGGTCAACTAAATTCGGAACGGGCGGCAAAACAATCGGAATCGGCAATCGTTCGTCAACACCCGTGTAGAACTCAACATTAAGCGTGTACGTATTTTTTACTGAAAGCGCATAGCCAAGTGCCCCTGCGGCCATCAAACCACCACGAGCGATTGCCAAAATAATATCTGGTTCGTATCCGTCATTTGCGACTTTGATCGCGAGTTCACGACTTGCAACTCCGAAAGACTCCCATGTCATAATTTCACGCTGTGCTGACAAAATCTTTACTCCTTCAAGGGACTAGACCAAGATTATAGAACATCTGTTCAGTGCACAACGATTTTTAAGTGTTCTAATTTTAATTTCTTGTTTAATTAATTGTAAATTTATCAAAATCTTCGAAATAACTAGGCCAACTTTTTGACACGACTTCAGGCGTTCCGATCACAATATCCGGAACCTTCAAACCAATTAGAGCGAACGCCATTGCTAATCGATGGTCGTGATGTGTGACAAGCATCGCAGCGTGCAAAGGCGCAGGTGAAATAGTCAGACCATCATCATTTTCAGAAATCTGAGCACCCAGTTTGCGTAGTTCACCCGCCAAATCACCGATTCTGTTGCTTTCTTTAGCGCGGATGAACCCTACCCCAGAGATTTTCGTCGGTGAATTGGCAAACATTGCAACAACAGTGAGTGTTGGCACACAGTCGCTGATATCAGACATATCAACATCTACACCCTGAAGCGCGACGCTGGCATCACGAGAGATTTGGATACCGCGCTCGACTTGTCGCACCTGACAACCCATCTTTGACAGAACATCCAAAAATTCGACATCTCGCTGCGAACTATTTCTTGTCAGACCGGCAATTATTGATGAGCCCCCGGCGATTGCTACGGCAGCACTTGGATAAGACGCCGAAGAGGCATCGGGCTCGACCGAAAAATTCTTACCGTGATACACACCTGGCGCGACCCAAATAACATTGTCAGAAATCTCGGTTCGTGCTCCGAATTCGCGCATAACTGCGACCGTCATGTCTAAATATCCGCGCGATACAACTTTGCCCCGTAACTCAATCTCTAGACCCTTTGGCATATAAGGTGCGATCATCATCAACGCACTCGTGAACTGACTTGAAGTCGTCGAGTCAATCACGATTTGATTTTGCCAAGAACTACCTCGGTTCACAGTCACTGGCAAAAATCCCTCGGCTCCAGAACTGACCACAGTTGCGCCGAGCATCCGAAGTGCCGCGTGAAGCCCACCCATTGGTCGCGTGCGCAATGGTGCATCACCGTCAATCGTTGTGGCGCCATGCCGTAACGATGCAAGTGCAGTCAAAAATCTAGATGTAGTGCCTGCAAGACGAGTCTGCAATTCAACGACAGTTGTGCTCTCAAGATCTAGCCCACCGTTGATCCTGACGCTGTCGCCATCCCGCAAGATTGAGACCCCAAGCTTTCGCAAACCGTCAAGCATTGCTTGCGTATCATCTCCTGGCGCCGGGTTAGTAATTACCGATTGCGAATTCGCCAACGCTGCACAAATCAGCGCACGATTCGAAATTGACTTTGAGCCTGGAACATGAACTAAACGCTCACGATCGAGTTCGGTCATGAAACAGCTTGGATTGTTGGTCGAAACTTGCGGGCCATTAATCCGCCCCGAAACATCTCTGCAGTTGCTTTATCAATAATCAGCACAAGGATTCCGCGATCGCCTTCTACAGAATGTGAAACTTCAAAGTTGGCGATGTTGACACCCAAATCTGCGGCAAGAGTGAAAATTTCTGCCGCAGATCCTGACCTGTCAGGAATTGGAATACGAACTTCACAAACATCCATCAACTCATGTACTCGACCTGGCAGATTCGCCCGCGCCGTGCGCGCAGTTTGTAGTCGGCTCAAAAGTTCTTGATCGCTCTGTGTGTCGACGATTCTTCGCATCTCAGATAAACCCGAAATCATTCCATCTAGTGCGTCGATAATTGCTTCGCGGTTCTCTCGGCAAATATCGATCCAGATTTGTGGTTGCCCAGATGCAACACGAGTCATATCGCGAAACCCACCCGCAGCAAGTCGCAACACAGCAACATGTTCTTCTGCGGTTACATGTGCAAGACCCATCAAGGTAGCGGCCGTCAGATGCGGCAGATGACTGACCACAGCAACAAGTCGATCGTGACGTTGCGCTTCAAGCACGACTATTTCGGCGCCAAGCGAAGTAATTATTTTAGCCAATTTTTCAAAAGTCTCATCTGAAGACTCGACCGAAGGTGTCAACACCCAAACCGCGCCTTCAAAAAGTGACTCATCGGCACCATCGAGACCAGCAAGTTCGCTTCCTGCCATTGGATGACCACCGATGAAACGAGAATCCTTGATCGCATCAACAACCGTTGCTTTAACTCCGCCTACATCTGTGACGATTCCTTTAGTCTGCGCCAATGCGATAGCAGCCTGCATTGGGATTGACGAAACTGGAGTGGCGATAAAACTAATTTCTGCTTGCGGATCAATGCCGATCGCACTGATAATTTTGCGTTCAACAGCAGTCTGTGCAGTCTGTGCGTTTTCGTCAGTACCACTAACTAGAAACCCGTTCTTTGCAAGAGCCAGAGCGAGCGATCCGCCAATCAGACCTAAGCCGAGAACATTCGCGCGCCGCATCACCACCGTCAAATTCTACCCGTGAGTCACTTTGCGGTGGCTTGATTTAATGCCACGACCTCAGCAGTGGTCAATGGTCGCCACGAACCAGGCACGAGGGTTCTGTCAATCAACGGTCCGATGCGAACGCGAACGAGTCGTTGCACAGGGTGACCGACAGCATCACACATTCGGCGAATTTGTCGGTTGCGCCCTTCATGAATAATTATTCGCAACAGACCCGGCTGCAACTGACCAACTTGCGCTGGTTCTGTAAAGCCGTCATCGAGCTCCACCCCGTCACGCAGCTTTTTCAACGCCGATTCACTCACACCATTTGGCGAGCATTGCACATGCGCCAAATATTCTTTTTCAATTCCAAAACTTGGATGTGTAAGGCGATGTCCGAGATCACCGTCGTTTGTCATCAAAATTAATCCTTCAGTTTCAGCATCTAAACGACCAACTGGAAACACTCTTGGTTCAAATGGCACAAGCTCAATAACGGTGGCTCGGCCGTGCGTATCTTTAGCGGTCGTGATTACATCGACTGGTTTATTCAGTAAGTAATAAACGAGGCCAGGTGAAACTCCGATTGTGATCCCGTCAACTTCAACAGAATCTTTGTCAACGTCAACTCTGCGACCGAGAATCGCAATTTCGCCGTTGACTCGCACTCTCCCCTCGTCGATCAGAATCTCGCATTCACGGCGCGAACCCCAACCCGTCTTGGCTAAAACTTTCTGCAGTCGTTCACCGTCGGTATTGTCAAACTCGTCAGGCGAGTTCTTGCCCACTTAATTAAACTCTTTATACTTCAGGCGCTGTTACGTCGTCTGTTTCAACACGCAGACCGCGTTCGAGTGCTTCAACAACACTGGCATCAGGAATAAAATCGGCGATTGAAGGTAAATGTTCAATAGACGCGATACCAAGTCGCTCAAGAAACAATGGCGTTGTTCCAAACATCACGGCCTGACCAGGCCCATCATCACGTTCAACTTCGGTAATGTAGCCACGCGCTTGCAAGGTTCGCATTACTGCTTCTGGATCAACACCACGAATTGCTGCGATCTGTGTTCGCGACAAGGGTTGCTTATATGCGATGATTGCCAAAGTCTCAAGAGCTGCAGATGAAACTCGTGCTTGTTGTCCGTCGAGCACGAATCGTTCAACATATGGTGCTAGATCTGGATGCGATTGAAAACGAAAACCACCTGCAATCTTCACTAATTGAAAACCGTGTCCTGCAGACTCATATGTTTCAGCGAGTCGTTCACAAACCTCTTCAACTGTCGTCTGAGAAATCTCAAGTAGTTGGGCCAACAGCACTGGAGAAACCGGCTCCATCGCTACTAACAAGATCGCTTCGAGTGCTCGAACTATTTCTGGATCTAAAGTATTTTCAGCATCACTCATTTTCTTGCATCATCCTTCATATTTATCAATTGAGATTTCTTGTTCTTCAACTCCGAGCCAAATCACTTCGATATCTCCGAATCGCTCAACTTGGTCGAGGTCAACTCGCCCTTGTTTAAACAACTCAAGAATCGCAAGAAACCTAACGACTATTTCAATTCGGTCGTTGATGCCAGTAACTAACTTTCGAAAAGTCGTTCGACCATCAAGACGAAGTTGCTGTGAAACTGTAACTAACGCATCAGCGACACTCGCGCGAATTGGCGCGACATGCTCTAGACCGATCACCTTTGGCGGTTTTGGTGCAGCGGCTCGCAAGTATGCCCGCTGAAGCCGAAGCGGGCTCACGCCTTCTAGAAGATCGGGCATTAAAGCAGCAAAGCGTTCTTCAGGGCCTGCCATCCGCGGAAAACTCAAATCTGCACGGCTCACTAGATCGTTGAACACAGAGGCAACATCTTTAAAAGTTTTGCAATCTAAAAGTCGCGCAAGTAGCAAGTCCCGCTCTTCCCAAAGCGCGAGTTCTTCATCTAAATCTCCGTCATCTTTGCCCGGCAAAAGACGTCTGGTCTTTAGTTCAATTAGCGTCGCGGCGATCAACAAAAACTCGGTGGCGAGATCCAAATCAATTACTGGCATTCGCGCAACTTCTTCTAGGTATTGCGTGACAATGTTCAACAGTGAGACTTCATGAATGTCGACTTCTTGCCTCAGAATCAGATGCAACAGCAGATCAAACGGGCCCTCAAAAGTCGGGGTAGAAACTGCATATTTCATCACTGCGAGATTACCTCCCCTGCTCAATCATTGGCGACAACTAAGGTTGATTTGTGACAAGAGTGCTTTCGTGTATCCAGCCCACGGGCGAGGTGCACCTCGGCAACTACCTTGGGGCTTTGAGAAACTGGGTTTCGGGCCAACATAAGGCCGATGTTTTTCATGGGATCGTTGACTTGCATGCCCTGACGGTCACCGAAGAACCAGGCGTAATTGGCAGAAACACTCTGCAACTCGCCGCGGTTTTATTCGCCGTCGGACTCGACCCAGATGTTGCCACTGTTTTTGTCCAAAGCCATGTTCCAGAACATAGCCAACTCGGGTGGATTATGGAGTGCACAGTTTCTTTTGGCGAATTGAGCAGGATGACACAGTTCAAAGACAAGTCAGCCAAGCGCGAGGCTGAATTCGTTTCAGCGGGTTTGTTCACATATCCTGCGCTTCAGGCCGCCGACATTTTGCTTTACGATGCCAATGAAGTGCCAGTCGGTGATGATCAACGTCAGCACATCGAAATTACCCGCGATATTGCGATTCGATTCAACCACAGGTTCGGAGAGACTTTTGTGATTCCAAAATCCGTGACCCCGCCGAGTGGTGCTCGGGTCATGGATTTACTCAACCCCACATCAAAAATGTCGAAATCTGGTGACGACGATTCGGGTGTGATTTATTTGCTTGATGATCCTGCGAAAATTGAAAAAAAGTTCAAGCGCGCAGTGACCGATAGCGAAACAGAAGTAACTTTTGATCGCGAACGCAAGCCCGGCGTGTCGAATCTGCTTGAAATTTTGGCAGCCGCAACAGGCACGACACCTCAAAAAGCGGCAGAGACATATACGAGATACGGAGACTTAAAAGCTGCCAGCGCACAAGCAGTGATTGCGATGCTTGAACCGATACAGACCCGCTATTTTGAACTGCTAAATGACCAAGGCGAATTAATGCGTTTACTACACAAAGGCAACGCTCGCGCAAAAGAAGTTGCCAGCAAGACTCTCAGCCGAGCGCAAAAGGCAATTGGATTTCTCTCATCCGAATAAGCAGAGCAATTAATAAAAACCGCTCAGAATTTTAGGTGTTGTCAGCCTCTCGCAAGTCTGACAATGCCCCTGCAATATCTGGTTGATCTGAACCAGCAACTAATCGAATTGTGACGAG